>JBJOHB010000230.1:0-22064 GCA_046047915.1 Cyanobacteriota bacterium | reverse complement strand
TGACGGTGTAAGCGAGGATCGATTGGGCGCTTTCATCAGATCCAGCGCCGACGGCATAGGCCAGCGAGGACAGGCCAAGGGAGATGGCGGTTGTGTTGTTGGAGTCCTCGTTGACGATGATGGCCCCCGGTGCAGAGCTGGTGCGCACCGGTGCATCGTTGACCGCGGCGACGGTGATCGCCAAGGCCTGATTCAGTGTGTTGGAACCACCATTCGCCGTCCCGCCAGAATCCTGAACCGTCCAGGTGAGGTTGCCAGTGCCATTGGCATTGGCAAGGGTTTTGTAAGTGAGGCCTTTGAGCTCAGTCAGACTGAGCGTGCTGTTGCTGGTCACCTGTGTGGTGCCATCAGCCTGGTAGATCTCAACAAATGCTGGAATCCCAGTGAGCGTGTAGGTGAAGGTCTGGCTTGTCTCATCGCTATCACCACCAGGGCTATAGATCAGGCCAGAGAGTCCCAAGGAAACACCCGTGCTGTTGCCTGAATCCTCAAGAACGGAAATAGAAGGGGGTATTGTGCCTGTTTGGACAGGCGCATCGTCGACCGCACTCACCGTGATCGCCACGGTGTCGGTGTCGCTCAGCGGGGTTCCGGCGCCGTCGGTGGACAGCATCGTGAGCGTGTCGGAGCCGTTGAAGTTGGCATTGCCCTGGTAGATGAGGGTGGCCAGGGCGGCATTGATCTGGGTTTGGCTGCCGCTGAGGGTGAGGGTGCTGCTGCCGCTCGCACCGGCGCTGATGGTGGCGCCGCTGCTGCCGAGGGTCACCGTGAGGGTGCCGTTGCTGACGCTCAGCTGGGTGGTGGCGAGGTTGCCGTCGACATCACTGACGCTGATGGCATTGCCATTGCCGTTGTTGAACGACAGCGCTGTGTCTTCATTGACGGTTTGGGCGCCCGGGACCGTGTTGGTTGGGGCAGCGTTGGCTGCAATCAGAATGGTGCTTGTTGCAACGTTTGAGCTGGCTGAACCATCGCTTACCGTCCAGGTAATGGTGCGATCGTTCGCAATTGGAGTAGCGCTGAGGTTGGTGTAGGTAACGCTCTCCAGAGCCTCCTCATAGGCGGCGATGCTTGCTGAACCGCTCAGGGTGAGCTTGCCGGTGACTGGATCCCAGTTACTGGTGATGCCGCCACTGTTTGTGAAAGAAAGCACATCTTCTGAGCTCCTGAAACCACTACTAATTGCGACGACAGCACCGATCAGACTGGTATTATCAACGTCGTCAAGCGACAGGCTACTGTCGATAACTTGAGAACCGCTGCTGGCGTCGACAACAGCAAAGGTATAAACAGTTGAACCGTCGTAGACCTGTCCCCAAGTACCACCATGTCCATAAAATAACTCAACAAGTGGGTACTGCCCAGAAAGACTATAGGCAAAATACGCGGAATCTCCGTCGTTTGAATGATTTGGCCAATACGTTGCGTAGGCGCTGCTTACTGCGGCGCTGTAAGCGTCACGAAAAGCAGCAGCATCAGCCTGACTTCCCCACCAGGTTTGCTGGGCAAGAAGGTTGTTATTATTGAGGCTTGCGAATGTCCCTGTTCTGTAGCTGATGCTGTAATTGTTATTGTTAACGTTAATACTTACTGGCAGATATTGAAGTGTTCCACCAGCAAGGCTGACCGTTGGTGCATCGTTGACCGCAGCCACTACTAGTGTCAAGGTGGCGGCAGCACTCGAGGCCACGCTGTCGCTCACCGTGACGGTGAACACCCGATCGGCTTCGGTAGCCGTGTCGGTCGTGTTGTTGTAGCGGAAGGCATCAAGCAGGGCCTCGCCCTGCGCGTGGGTCAGGGTTCCGCCTCCTGCCTTGGTGAAGGTGAGTGTGCTTGTGCCTCCACTCACCGATGCGGATACGGCGTAGGTGACGCCGTTGAGCTCCACATCTGCAATGGAGGCGGCATTTGCAAAGTTGAGCGGGACGAAGCCGCCCGCTGTGGCGTTATTGATCAGCAACTGCTCGGCAGCACCATCGGCAATGGCAGCGGTGCTGAAGCTCAACTGCAGATTGGTGAGCAGATCGCCAACGTCGGCATCGGAGATCGACGTGCCAGCCGCGGTGAAGGCGACGGCATTGGCCCCGGTGTCGGCGCCATCAACCTCGGTGAACACAACCGCGCGATCCACGCCATTGACAGTGGGATCAAGATCGAGCACCGGTGCGTTGGCCGAGAGCTGTAGCGCAACCAACACACCCTTGATGTTGAGCGTGGTGGTGTCGTTGGTCGCCACCAGTGACAACCGCTCGGCCTCGCTCAGGGGCTGACCCAGCACCAGAGCGGCAAACACCTTGCCCTCATCACCTGGGCTGTCGGCCAGCGGGTTAAGCCGCTCATCGAGGGCGTGGCCCAGCTCTTCAAGCAGCACCCGCACCACAAGCTCTGGAGCGGGATTGCGCTGCAGCCAGGCCGCATTGACATAAATGCGTTCGCTGCCAGTGTGGCCAATGGCGGCATAACCGGCACGGTGGACTCCCATCACCTCGGCCGGCACTACCTCAACCGAAAGCAGCAACCCGGCCAGCAGCGCATCGAGCTGCTCGGCACTCAAGGCGGCAGCACCCGCACCAAAGCTGCTCTGCAACACAGCCAGCAGCGCCCCCTGCTCGTGCTGCTGCACGAGCACCTGCGTGGCCTCAAGCAAGGCCTGTTGCAGCAGATGCTCGGCCTCTGCGGTGAGCAGCTCGGTGCCAGCGAGCAGCAGCAGATCGGGGCTGACCTCGGCTGGGCTGTTGAGCAGCTGCTGGGCCAAGGCTTGGGAGCCATCGACCTCGAGGGCGGCCTGATCGGCCAGCCAGCGGCCAACTTCCTGCAGCACGGCAGCGCGAAGCGGCAGGCCGCGCTCGCCCAGCTGCTGATCGATCAAGATCAGCCCATGGCTGGCTACGTAGACGCCCTGCAGGTGCCCATCGGCAAAGCTGGCGCGATGCAGCAGCGGCGCCAGCTCGCCCGCCACAAACCGCTCGATCACCGGCTGCAGTGCCGCCAGGGAGGCTTCGCCATAGACGCGAACCAGCGCAGCCTCGAGCTGGCCGCTCTGCTGGGCGTTGGCCAGCACCATGCGGGCCTGCTCGAGCAACGCCGGCTCTGGGGCGCCAATGCTGACGCCTGTGCCCCGTGTTGGCGACTGGGTCAACACGGGGGTGGTGCCGGTGAGCGCCGCCAACTGCGCCAGCAGCGGCTCGGCCATGGCCTCACCGCCTGCCACCACCAGGTTGAGCTGGGCGCCGCTGAGCAAACCGCGGCGCCACTGCTGCAGCTTTTCAGCGCAGCCCTGCAGGCTCTGCTCAGTGAGCTGGTCGCTGCCCAGGGCCAGACCGTCGCCCTGCTGGGGCAACACCAGCACCAGGGCGCCATAGCCCTGGCCAGCGGGCTGGCGGCCCAGCTGCTCGCCGATCTGCTGCAGGCCGCTGTGGTTGGGCTCAAGCAGCAGCAGCTCGGTGCGCTCGGGCAGGGTGTCGACCAGCTCCTGCCAGTTGGCAATGCGGGTGTCGAGCACCAACAGCACGCGGCCGGCCGCCTCAGGGCCGTCTGGACCAGCGCCGCCGCTACCGCTGTGCGCAGGCAGCTCAAGCTCGGCAAGGCTGCTCTGCAACACCACGCCGTCGATGGCGGCGGCCTCGCGCTGGGCCTGCATCCACTGCAGCTGCTGGATGACCCGCTCAAGGCTGCGGCCCAGTTCTGCATCGGCACCCAGGGGCTCAGCGGGCTTCCAGTCGGACCCCTTGGGTTGGCTCAGGCCGTCAAAACCATTGCCAGCAGAACCCGTGCCCCCGGAATCAGGGCCGGAGAGCTCGTCAAATGGCCGGATGGCGGGGTCCGTGACTGGGGAAGTTACCTAGATCCAATCTGTCATAAATCCACCTGATCTGCCTAGGTATCAGCACTCACATACTCATGTCAACACTTAGTTCAAGGCCAATCAGCAAGAGAACTAGAAGAACTGGTCGAAGTTGTCGAAATCGACCGCCTTGAAGTTTCCAGCCTGCACCTGCTCCATCAGCCGCTCGAGCTGGACCCACAGGGCGCCGGCGGTGGCCATCGCCAGCACAAACGAGACCAGCAGCGCCAGCCCAGGGGCAAAGCCGAACACCTGCAGGCTGCCGCCGATGAACAGGGTGACGCCGATCACCACACCGGTGTAGGCCAGGGTCAGCTCCCAGGTGCCCAGGGGCAGCAAGGCCAGACGGTCCTGTTTCCAACCGTCGAGGCGGTTCTGAACCATGCGGGCAAAGGTCAGACCGCACAGCACGCCGATTGCCAGGCCCAGCCCCGCCACCAGGTACGGGGGCTGCTGGATCGGGGCGTACTCCAGAAAGATCTCGGCCACATCCAGGTCGCCGTAGTCGCCCGTGGCCAGGTCCTGGGCCGCTTCGCTCAGGTTGATCGGGGCCAGGGCCATGGGCGACAAAGGATGACTGACCGAGACCCTAGGCGCAGCGGGCAGCGATCCGCCTGCGGTGCGAGCGCGGCATGGCCTGATCGGCCCTCAACTGTCGACGCCAAAGGGATTGACGACGGGGACCTCGAGATCCAAGAAATGACGCACGTTCCGTGTCACCAAGGTGGCTTGGGTCGCCAGAGCGATCCCGGCAATCAGGGTGTCGCGCAGATCAACCGGCGTGCCTTGGCGCTTGCGTTGGCCAGCCAGTTCGGCTGCGCGCCTGGCCGCAAGGCCGTTGAGCGCAGCGATGCGCTCGCGCAGCACGGAGCTCAACAATTGATCAAGGGCCTGCTCAAGCCGTCGGCGCCGAGCACCTGGCTCAAGACTGCTCAGGCCATAGCGCAGCTCGAACACCACCACGCTCGGCAACCAGACCTCATCGATGGGCTGCTGATCAAGCCAGGCGATCACATGTCGATCGGGGTTGGTCTGCATCAGGGCAGACACCACATTGGTGTCGAGCAGAATCAAGGAGAGAAAGGCGCAGCGACGGCCTCGTGTCCCTTGCATTCGGGGATGCCGTCTTCGAGACCCAACCCCTCGAACAACCCAGCAATCCGGGTACCAAGCCCCAACACACCGTTGTCCCCAGCCAGATCATCGGCTTCTGCAGCCCTGGCAAGGATCAGCCTGACCTCCTCTTCCATGCTGCGGCCATGACGCTGGGCACGCACGCGCAGTGCCTCCTTGACCGAGGAGTCGAGATTGCGAACCAACAGCTGAGCCACGACACCTCAACACCCAGTGGGCTATCACGCTAGCAACGCAACCAACCAGCGCCTCACGCCGCCAGAGGGTTGAGCCGCTGCCACATGCCCCCCGCCAACCGCCTCGGCGAAAAGGTGCGCCGCAGCAGACCCAACAATTGCTGCAGGTCGTCGGTGTGCAGGCGGTCGTCGCGCACCAGGGTCAGCAGCAGACGCTGGCGCAGGCTGGAGCCCTCGGGGCCCAGCAGCAGCCGTAGGCCGGCCCCGGCCACCGGGATCAGATCGGTGGGGGCGCCATCGTTCTCGACGACGGCCAGCAGGTTCTCGAGCCGCTCGATCTGCAGCCGTCCGTTCTTGTCAAACAACACCTCAAGCAGCTTCTCGCGCATCTCGGCGGTGTCACCCGCCAGCAGCCGCTTGGCCACGTAGGGGTAAGCCACACGAATGATGCGGAAGCTGGGATCAAGCCGCAGGGCTAGCCCCTCCTGGCTGACCACAGCGCGGATGATCAGCGCAAACCGCGCCGGCACCCGGAACGGGTAGTCGTACATCAACTCGCTGAAGCGATCGGTGATCGCCTTGAAGTTGAACGAACCGACGTTGTCCCCCAGGGCCCCGCCGAGCACCTGCTCGAGCGCCGGCACGATCGGAGCCAGATCGGTGCGGGGATTGAGAAATCCCAGAGCCACGAAATCGTTGGCCAGGGCTTCAAAGTCGCGGTTGATCAGATGAACGACCGCGCCGGTGAGGGTGAGCCGATCGCTGTCGCTGATCGAATCCATCATCCCGAAGTCGACATAGGCCAGATGGCCCATGGGCCCGGTCTTACCCGGCAGGGCAAACAGGTTGCCGGGGTGCGGATCGGCGTGGAAGTAGCCGAACTCGAGCAACTGCTGCAGCCCCGAGATCACGCCGGTGCGAATCAGAGCCGCCGGATCGAGCCGGCGCGCCTCGAGTTCGTGGCGCTGCTGCAGCTTGGTGCCGTTGATCCAGGTGGTGGTGAGCACCCGCCGCGCCGACAGGTGGCGCTCGACCGCCGGCACGGTCACTTCGGGATGGTCGGCGAACAGGCCGGCAAAGCGCTCGGCATTGTCGGCCTCGCGGCGGTAGTCGATCTCCTCGAACAGGGTGCGGCCGAACTCGTCGATGATCGTGCGCAGCCCAAAGCCTAGGTTCAGCGGTAGCAGCGGCGCGGTGGTGATCGCCAGCAGCCGGATCAACACCAGATCGCGGCGCAGCAGATAGGCCAGGTTGGGGCGCTGCACCTTGACCGCCACCCATCGGCCATCAGCCAGTCGGGCCTTGTAAACCTGACCCAGGCTGGCGGCCGCCACCGGGTAATCGGGAAACTGGGAAAACAGCTCATGGGCCGGGGCGCCCAGCTCGGCCTCGATCGTCGCCAGGGCGATGGCGTGATCAAACGACGGCAGGTCGTCCTGCAGGCGGGTCAGCTGATCGAGCCAATCGCGCCGCACCAGGTCGGGTCGGGTCGACAGGGCCTGGCCCACCTTGATGAAGCAGGGACCCAGGTTGGTCAGGGTGCGCAGGATGCGCCCTGCCAGGCGCTCCTGGACCTTGGCATCGCGGCTGTTGCCCTGGACCACCAGGGCTATCGCCAGGCCTAGCAGCTGGGTCAGCACCACCAGCAGCCGCGACAGCAGAACCCAGGGCCGCAGCAACAACCAGCGCAGGTCGCGTGCGGGGTTGTAGTCGAGAACCGGGTCGGCTGCCACTGGGTCGATCCCGCGCACAGGGCAGACTTTAGGAATCGGCGACCGCCCGCCATGGCCCCCGGCCGATGAGTCTGGATCTGCACCTGCCGGCCCATGGGCGCGGACGGGAGCTGGCACCGGCGCTGCGGGCGCTGCTGCAACAGAGACCCGCCAGCTGGGACCTGCCGGAACTGCCCGAGATCGGCGGACCGCTGCTGGACGACGGGGCTGTGGCCGACAGTCAGCGGCACAGCGCCCGGCTGCTGGGGGCCGATCGCTGCTGGTTCGGCGTCAACGGCGCCAGCGGCCTGCTGCAGGCGGCCCTGCTGGCGCTGGCAGCACCGGGCAGCCGGGTGCTGCTGCCGCGCAACCTGCACCGCAGCCTGCTGCACGCCTGCGTGCTGGGTCAGCTGGAGCCGTTGCTGTTTGAACTGCCGTTTGATGCGGCCACGGGGCTGTGGCTGCCGCCGAGCCCCGACCACCTGCAGCGGGTCATCGCCGCCGCCCTCGCCGACGGTCCCGTGGCTGCCGTGGCGCTGGTGTCGCCCACCTACCAGGGGCTGGTGGCCGACCTGGCAGCAGTGGCGGCGGTGGTGCACGACGCCGGCCTGCCGCTGCTGGTCGATGGCGCCCATGGCCGGGGGCAGGGCATCGCCGCCGGGGCTGATCTCGAGGTGATCTCGCTGCAGAAGAACGCCGGCGGTCTGGCCCAGAGCGCCGTGCTGCTGGCCCAGGGGCCGCGCGTTGAGCCTGGGGCCCTCGAGCGCGCCCTGCTCTGGCTGCAGACCTCGAGCCCCAGCGCCCTGTTGCTGGCCAGTTGCGAAGCGGCGATCGCCGCACTGGCCAGCCCCCAAGGGGCGCGGCGGCGTGCCCAGGCAACGGCGGTGACAGCGCGGTTGCGGCAGCGCTGCCAGGCCCTGGGCCTGCCCCTGGTCAGCAGCGACGACCCCCTGCGGCTGGTGCTGCACACCGCCGCCATGGGCATCAACGGCCTGGAGGCCGACGACTGGCTGCTAGCGCGGGGCGTGATCGGCGAGCTACCCGAGCCGGCCACGCTGACCTTTTGCCTGGGTCTCAGGCCGCCGCCGGGGGTGGCCTGGCGGCTGCCGCGCCGGCTCGCCCAGCTGCGCCGGGCTCTGGGGGGTCCGCCGCTGGCGCCGCAGGAACCGCCGCCGCTGCCGCTGGTCGGCACCCTGGCACTGCCGATCGACCAGGCCTGGCGGGGGCCCAGCCGCCTGATCCCCCTCAGCGCGGCCGCGGGCGCCATCGCCGCCGAGCCGCTGTGCCCCTATCCCCCTGGCATCCCCCTGCTGGTGCCAGGCGAGCGCATCGATGCCGAGCGGGCCGCCTGGCTGCAGCGGCAGAGCCGGCTGTGGCCAGGCCAGATCGCTGATACGGTGAGGGTTGTGGTCGGCTAGGGGCCCGCGGCTGAGCCAGTGCCAGAGAGCGACGCCTACCGCTGGGACTTTGTCACCCCGGGCCTGCCCGACGGGGCCTTTCGCCGGGCCCCCGGCTTCAACCCGACGCCGATGGAACTGCGGGTGATGCTGTTGGCCCACCTGCGCCCCACCGCCAGTTCCCTGGTCTGGGATGTGGGGGGAGGCACCGGCGCCCTGGCCCTCGAGATCGCCCGCCTGCTGCCGGCGGGCGAGGTGCACACCCTGGAGCGGGACCCCGAGGCGATCGAGCTGCTGCGCAGCAACCGCGAGCGCTTCGGCACCCGCAACCTGCACATTCACGCCGGTGCCGCCCCCGACGACCTGGTGCAACTGCCGCCCCACCCCGATCGGGTGCTGCTCGAAGTGGGCCGCCCCCTGGGCGATGTGCTGCGGCTGGTGTGGGAGGCCCTCCAACCCGAGGGCCGGCTGGTGATCAGCACCGCCAGCCTCGAGGGCTTGGTGGATGCCACCGACACCCTGGGCCAGCTGCAGGCCAAGGACCTGCAGGTGGTACAGGCCACCGTGCACCGCATGCAGCGCCGGGGCAGCCAGGCCAAGCTGGCCGCGGCAGAGCCCCTGTTTGTGATCGCGGCCGAACGCTGATGGCCAGCGCGCCGCCCCCGCCCCGCAAGGCCACCTCGACCGCCCGGCTGCTCAGCGGCTGGGCGGTCGGCGGCTTCGGCTTTGTGGTGGTGCTGCTGGGGGGGTGGTGGTTCACGATCGCGGTCGGCGTGATCGTGCATCTGGGCCTGCTGGAGTTCTTCCGCATGGCCCAGTTCAAAGGGATCCGGCCCGCCACCAAGACGACCCTGGTGGCCGTGCAATTGCTGCTGCTGGCCACGATGGCCGCCAGCAACAGCCCCGGCGGTGGCTGGTTTGCCCAGGACCTGGCTGCTGCCGTGCTGCCGGTGTCGGGGGCCGTGATCTGCGGCTGGCTGCTGCTGCAACCGGTGACCGGCACGATCGCCGACATCGCCGCCTCGATCTTTGGCCTCTTTTACCTGGGCTATCTGCCCAGCCACTGGATCCTGCTGCGGCAACTGCCGGATGGGATGGGGCTGGCCCTGACCCTGACCGCCTGCTTCATGGTGGTGGGCACCGACATCGGCTCGTACGTCATCGGCCGGCGGCTGGGGCGCCGACCGCTGTCGCCGATCTCACCGGGCAAAACCGTCGAAGGCGCCATCGGCGGCCTGCTGACCGCGATGCTGGTGGGGGTGATCGGCGGCAGCGCCATCGCCTGGCGCACACCGCTGCCGTTGCCGCAGAGCGCCGCCGTCGGGGCAGCGCTGGGGGCCGTGGTAGCGGTGATGGCCCTGGTTGGAGACCTGACCGAGTCGATGATGAAACGGGATGCGGGGCTCAAGGATTCGGGCGATGTGATCCCGGGCCATGGCGGCATTCTCGATCGGATCGACAGCTTTCTGTTCGCCCCTGCGGTGGTCTATGCCTTAGTCAGCCTAGTCTTGCCCTCAGGGTGAGACCCGGGCGCGGCCCTGGAGCTGCACCATGCCCGCTTCGATCCAGGCCCGTCCGATCGTGATGTTGGGGTCCATCGGCAACCGGCACAGCAGCTCGCCGGCCGGACTGGTGAGTTCGATCGTGCCGCCTGCAGCCCGCAACAGAACCTGCAGCTCGACCCGATCGGCCGGGGCATTGCCCTGCAGCACGAACACCAGCCGCTCGGGCTCGATGCGCACCTGCTGCAGGGGCAACTGACCGAGCACCTGCTCATGCAGCAGCTCGGCCAGATCACGCCACTGGGGATGGCTGAGCAGGGTGGTCAACCCGGCCGCTGTGAGGCTGAGCTGCCCCTCGATCGTGAACGCCTGATCGAGCTTGACCGGCTGCCCCTGCAGCAGGTTGCCCATGTGGACCGTGATCGGCTCAGTGGTCAGCTCCACCTGCTCGATCGGCAGATGGGCGAACACCGCCCGACGCGCCAGCAGCTGCACGCCCGCCAGGCGGCCCCGCAGCAGGCCCAGGGCCGATCCCTGCAGGGCGATGTCCAGACTGTCGATGCTCTGGCACTGCTGGCGCACCCAGAGCTGCAGACCGCTGGCCAGCAGCTGCAGCAACGGACCGGAACTGGCAGGTTCAGACGCCATCAGAGGGGACACGCACAGAGATCAGACCAGGCCTGCACCACCTGGGCAGGCTGATCGAGATGGGGCAGATGGCCGCAGTGGTCAAGCTCGCGCAAGCGCTCACCCAGCAGCGCCAGGGCAGCCCGCTTTTGGGGCGGGCGCAGAATGCGATCGTCGGCACCCCACAGCACCTGCAACGGCTGGTCGGGCAGGGGCTCACCGCAGCCCGCGAATCCGCCGCTGCGGGCAAAGCGGGCCAGGGCCAACGCCCAACCGGGGCTGGCCAGGTGCAGGGAGGCGATCTCGAGCTCGGCCGGCCCCACCGAGGCCTCAGGGTCGGCAAAGGCGCTGCGGCACAGGCCCCGGCGCACCCCGGGCAGGGCCAGAAAGCGCACCCCCAGAGCATCGAGCAGCGGCGGCAGGGGCATCGGCCGACCGGTGAGGCCCGCCGGGGCCAACAGCAGCAGCCGGCTGATGCGGTCAGGACAGCGGCGGGCCAGCTCGACCGCCACCGAACCGCCCATCGAGGCACCGATCAGGCCGACACGGGCAACCTGCAGACGGTCGCAGGCAAGCCTGAGCACCAGCTCCAGATGGTGCAGCACAGCGGCGGGGTTGTAGGCGGCGTCCGCGGGACGCGGCGTGAACCCGAAGCCGAACAAATCGGGCACCAGCACCGTGGTGCGGGTCGCCAGCAGCGGGGCCAGGCGGCGGAACTCGAGGCAGGAGCTGTCAAACCCATGCAACAGCAGCACCGGCTCAGAACCGGCCGCAGACCCCATGACCGCCACGGGCCAGTCCTCGCCCAGGTTCGGCAGCGTCCACCACTGCACCGCCGCCGCCAGGTCGCGCCCCTGGGGGTCCAGCAGCTCCTGGGCAGCCCGCTCGAGCAGCTGGCGGCCGGTTGCCATGTCCTGGTTCACGCCGCTGCGTCGCTGGTGATGCCAGCGGTGGTGCTGACCAGGGCTGCCAGCAGCTCGGCAGGGCGCACCGCAAACGGAAGGTGGTGCAGATCGGACCCCTCGCGGCAGGCAAAGTCGCAGACCGACTGCAAGGCCGACAGGCTGGCGTCGGCCAGACCCAGATCGGCCAGGGTGAGCGGCAGGCCCAGCTGGGCAAAGAAGGGAACCAATTGCCGCCTCGCCTGAGCCGCCAGCTGACTGCCCCCCAGCACCTCTTCGAGGCGCAATTGGACCAGGATCCCAAAACCCACCTTCTCGCCGTGCAACGGGCCATGGCAGGCGGGCAGCTGGGTCAGGCCGTTGTGCACGGCATGGGCGGCCACCGTGCGGCAACGGGCACCACCCAGGCCTCCGATCACACCGGCCGTGAGACCGCAGGCCTCGGCCACCCGCACCCAGGCAGACGCGCCGGGGGCCGCCATCGCCGCTTCGGCATCCAGCAGCAGCTGATCGCGCAAGACCCGCGCCATCTGCACCGCCTGCTGGATCAGACCGTCGCCGCTGGCACCGCTGCTGACCGACGCCTCGTACCACTTGGCCATGGCATCGGCGATGCCGCTGGCCAGGGTGCGCGCTGGCGCCTGGGCCACCAGCTGATGGTCAAACACCAACAGGTCGGGGCAGCGGCGCAGGGGCACGTCGTAGCTGAAGGCCCCCTCGGGCGAATAGACATTCGCCAGGGCCGTCCAACCCGCGCAAGTGGCGGCGCTGGTGGGCACGGTGATGCAGGCCAGATCCAGCCGATGGGCCAGCAGCTTGCCGGCGTCAAGCACCTTGCCGCCACCGACCGCGATCACGCCATCGCAGCCCGCCGCGCAGGCCTGGTCGCTGATGCGCTCCAGATCCAAGTCACAGCAATCGAAGTCCAACTGGGCTGGGGTTAAGGCCAGGCCCACCTCGACAAGATCAGAGGCCAAGGCTGTGCCCAACGGGCCACAGGCGGTCGTGCGCCCAAGCCAGAGGGGCCGGCGCACCAGGCGGGTGATCTCGTCGATGGCCTCGTTCCAGGCCCCCGGGCCGCGCACCACCCGGGCAGGCGCCATGGCGTGGTGGGTGAGGGTCTGGGTCATGAACCCATCTTATGAAAACCGCCCTCCCTGAATGGGAGTCGAGCCAGGTCACTGACGGTGAAAAAAGCTCCAGATCAACCGCTTGGGTCGATCTGGAGCCGTTGCATCCACAAGCCTGGTGAACGCAGGAAATCTGCGGCAGACCGCGTTCAGACGCTGGCCAGCTGGGGCACCGCCGGCAGGTCGGCACCCTGCTTGCGGATCACCACCTGCTTGTCGTCGTCAACATCGACGACAGCGGCATCCCCCTCGCCGATGCGGCCGCTGAGGAATTCCTCAGCCAGCGAGTCTTCGAGCAAGCGCATCACGGCACGGCGCAACGGACGGGCGCCGTAGCTGGGATTGTAGCCCTCGTCGACCAGACGCTCCTTGAAGGCGTCGGTGACCGACAGGCTGATGCCCTTCTCGAGCATGCGGCTGAAGACCTCCTTGAGCATGATCTCGGAGATTTCCTTGACCTCGTCACGGCTGAGCTGCCTGAAGACGATGATCTCGTCGAGACGGTTGAGGAACTCGGGGCGGAAGTACTGCTTCAGCTCCTCGTTGACCAGGGAGCGAATGCGATTGTACTGCGTTTCCTCAGCGTCACCACCGCCGAACTCAAAGCCCAGGCCGCCACCACCTTTTTCGATGACCTTCGAGCCGATGTTCGAGGTCATGATGATCAACGTGTTCTTGAAGTCGACCGTGCGGCCCTTGGAGTCGGTCAGGCGACCGTCTTCCAGCAGCTGCAGCAGCAGATTGAACACGTCGGGGTGGGCCTTTTCGATCTCGTCGAACAGCACGACGGTGTAAGGCCGGCGGCGCACCGCTTCGGTCAGCTGACCGCCTTCGTTGAAGCCCACGTAGCCCGGAGGCGAACCGATCAGCTTGCTGACCGTGTGGCGCTCCATGAACTCGGACATGTCGAGGCGGATCATCGCCTCTTCACTGCCAAAGAAGTAGGCCGCCAGGGCCTTGGTGAGCTCGGTCTTGCCGACGCCGGTGGGGCCGCTAAAGATGAAGCTGGCGATCGGGCGGTTCGGGTTCTTCAGGCCCACCCGGGCACGACGGATGGCGCGGGACACAGCCTTGACCGCTTCGTCCTGGCCGATCAGGCGCTGGTGGAGCGTCTCCTCCATGTTGAGCAGCTTCACCGACTCGCTTTCAGTCAGCTTCTGCACCGGCACGCCGGTCCAGGAGGCGACGATCTGGGCGATGTCCTCCTCGGTCACCACCGGGGCCCGGTCCCCATCGGGGCCCTCGGCAACAGCAGTGGCTGTGGTGGCCGCAGCCTCGGGCTCGGGTTGGGCTTCGGCGGGCTCTTCGTCCTTACGGGCCTGCAGGATCGTGCGGATCTGTTCGCGCAGCTCCACCTCCTTGTCACGCAATTCACCGGCTTTGGTGAAATCCTGTTCGCGGACCGCGTCTTCTTTGTCCTTCTGAACGGCGCGCAGCTGTTTGTCGATCTCCTTGGCCGCCGGCGGCAGCTTGGAGTTGAGCAGACGCACGCGGCTGCCGGCCTCGTCGATCAGATCGATCGCCTTGTCTGGCAAGAAGCGATCAGAGATGTAGCGATCACCCAGGGTGGCCGCGGCCACCAGGGCCTCGTCGGCGATCTTGAGGCGATGGTGGGCCTCGTAACGCTCGCGCAGGCCGCGCAGGATCTCGATCGTGTCATCCACCGAGGGCTCGCCCACCATCACCGGCTGGAAGCGGCGCTCGAGGGCCGCATCCCGTTCGATGTGCTTGCGGTATTCGTCAAGGGTGGTGGCGCCGATGCACTGCAGCTCGCCGCGGGCCAGGGCCGGCTTGAGGATGTTGGCGGCATCGATGGCCCCTTCGGCCGCACCGGCGCCGATCAGGGTGTGCACCTCATCGATCACCAGGATCACGTTGCCCGCGCCCCGGATCTCTTCCATGATCTTCTTAAGGCGTTCCTCAAACTCGCCCCGGTACTTGGTGCCAGCCACCAACAGGCCGATGTCGAGGGTCAGGACGCGCTTGTCCTCAAGGATGTCCGGCACATCACCACTGTTGATGCGCTGGGCCAGACCTTCGGCGATGGCGGTTTTGCCGACGCCGGGCTCGCCGATGAGCACCGGGTTGTTTTTGGTGCGGCGCCCCAGGATCTGGATCACCCGCTCAATTTCGTTCTGACGGCCGACGACGGGATCGAGCTTGCCGTCAGCGGCCTGCTGGGTGAGGTTGCTGCCGAACTCGTCGAGGGTGGGAGTTTTGGTGGAACCCTTGCCACCGCCGCCACCGGCCGCGACCTCGGCGGTCTCACCGAGCATGCGGATCACCTGGGTGCGCACCTTGGCCAGGTCGACGCCCAGGTTTTCGAGCACCCGCGCGGCGACGCCCTCGCCCTCGCGGATCAGCCCCAGCAGCAGGTGCTCGGTCCCGATGTAGTTGTGCCCCAGCTGGCGCGCTTCTTCGAGCGAGAGCTCCAACACCCGTTTGGCCCTCGGGGTGAATGGAATCTCAACCGCCACGAAGCCTGAGCCCCGGCCGATGATCTTTTCGACTTCAACGCGGGCGTCCTTGAGGTTGACCCCCATCGACTTGAGAACCTTGGCAGCCACACCGGTGCCCTCGCCGATCAGGCCCAACAGGATCTGCTCGGTGCCCACGAAGTTGTGGCCAAGGCGGCGGGCCTCTTCCTGGGCCAGCATGATCACCTTGATGGCCTTCTCGGTAAACCGCTCGAACATGGGCCTGGCCAACGACTAGGTGATTCCAACCTATCAGGATTGCGGAGGCTGGTGTGGCATGCGGCGCAAAACAGGCAGAAGCGCTGTTGCCACAAGCTTTCGCCGGGAAAAAGAAATAAACGAAACCGCCAGAATCGAGGCCTAAATCAACACAAAAGCCGGTTTTCCCTACCTGTCCCAGAGGCAGCGGTTGCCAACGCTCAGCTCAGGCGCAGCCATTGGATCAGAGCGTCATCGCCATTGCGGTAGTAAGCGCGACGGACACCGGCCTGGGAAAAGCCCAGACGGGCATACAGGGCCAGGGCGGCGGTGTTGACCGCCGCGACTTCGAGGGTGGCGTGGCGAGCGCCCTCGGCCCGGCCCCGCGCCAGCAGGTCTGCCAGCACCTGCCGGCCCAGGCCCCGGCGCCGCTGACCAGGATCGACGGCCACCGCCGTGATGTGCAGCTCGTCCACCACCAACCAGCCGCAGGCCAAGGCCAGCAGCTGTCCGCCCTGCCAGATGCCGACGCCGGGGCGACGGGGATCGGCCAGTTCGGCCTGCCATTGCGCCTCGCTCCAGAGGCCCCCCAGGGCGGCCCGGTCCAGGGTCAAAGCAGCCTGCAGGTGCTCCTCAAGCAGCAGCAGCGAAGCAGGGTTCCGTACATTCATCGGTCTGCTAGTCCGGTCTGCCCCTGCCATGGTGATCTCCAGCCAGCCCGTGGTGCAGTCGGCACCGTTTGAACCGGATCAGGACCTCACCAGTCCCAATCGCAATCTGACGCCCGTAGGCACAGCCCTTGACGAGCACGGCCGGCTGGTGGTTGGCGGTTGCACCCTGAGCGAACTGGCCCGCACCTACGGCACACCGTTGTATGTGCTCGATGAGGCCACCCTGCGGGGCACCTGCCGGGCTTACCGCCAGGCCCTGGCCGAGCACTACCCAGGCCCCTCGCTGGCCCTGTATGCCTCGAAGGCCAACAGCTCTCTGGCCCTGAGCGCCCTGGTGGCCAGCGAAGGGCTGGGCCTGGATGCGGTCTCGGCCGGCGAGCTACTGACCGCGCTGCAGGGCGGCATGCCACCCGAGCGGATCGTGCTGCACGGCAACAACAAAGCCAAGGACGAACTGGCTCTGGCCGCCGGCCATGGGGTCACGATCGTGGCCGACAACTGGCGCGATCTCGAGCTGCTGAGCGAGCTGGCCCCTGGGCTGGACGGACCGGTGAACCTGATGCTGCGCTTCACCCCGGGCATTGAGTGCCACACGCATGAGTACATCCGCACCGGGCACCTCGACAGCAAGTTCGGGTTCGACCCCGACCAACTCGAGACCGTGCTGCGTCACCTGCAGAGCTGCACCTGGGCCCGCCTGAGCGGCCTGCATGCCCACATCGGCTCCCAGATTTTTGAGCTGCAGCCCCATCGCGACCTGGCCGGGGTCATGGCCGATGCCCTGGCCCTGGCCCGCAGCCTCGGCCACCCCGTCAGCGATCTGAACGTCGGCGGTGGCCTGGGCATCCGCTATGTGGCCAGCGACGATCCGCCGAGCATTCAGCACTGGGTGCAGACGGTCGCCGAGGCCGTGGTCGAGGCCTGCCGGGCCCGTGACCTGGAGCTGCCGCGGCTGCTGTGTGAGCCGGGCCGCTCGCTGGTGGCCACGGCCGGGGTCACCCTGTACACCGTGGGCAGCTGCAAGCCGATTCCCGGCATCCGCACCTACCTCTCGGTGGACGGGGGCATGAGCGACAACCCTCGCCCGATCACCTACCAATCGCTCTACACGGCCGTACTGGCTGACCGGCCCAGCGCCCCCGCCACCGACACGGTGACCGTGGCGGGCAAACACTGCGAATCGGGGGACGTGCTGCTCAAGGACGTGGCCCTGCCGCCTGCGGTCCCCGGCGATGTGCTGGCGGTGTTCGCCACCGGCGCCTACAACGCCTCGATGGGGTCGAATTACAACCGCATCCCCAGGCCGGCGGCGGTTCTGGTCGGTGGCGGCGTGGCCGAACTGGTGCAGCGCCGGGAGCAGCCGGAGGAGCTACTGCGCTACGACGTGCTGCCAGCCCACCTGGCCCCGATAACCTGAGGCCCATTGTTGCTGTGGCCGGCGCCCTGCGGGCACCGACGATCCGACCATCGACCTGCGTCTGCTGCTCGACCTTGTTTGCGCCTTCGGGCTAGGGGTTCTGCTGCTCGGACGGGTCAGCGAAGCCCGCACCCTGTGGCTGTTGCGCGGTTACCTGATGCTGGTGGCGCTGGCCTGGGTGGTCCAGCGTTACGCCAACCTGCCCCTGACCAGCAAACTGGTGGATGCGCTGGTCCTGGCCTGCAGCCTGGCCCTGGCGATCCTTTGGCAGGGGGAACTGAGGCGGCTGATGGAGCTGCTGGGCACCGGGCGTCTGCGGGTGCTGGTGGGCGATCGGGGCCGGGATCAACTGGCCTCGGGTTCGGTGGCCACCCTGAGCGAAGCGGCGGGCAGGCTCTCGCAACTGCGCCGCGGCGCCCTGATCGTCGTTGACCTGGGCAGTGATCTGCGCCCCGAGGACTTTCTCAATCCCGGCATCAGCATTGACGGCCAGCTCTCGGTTGAGCTGCTGCTCAACCTGTTTGCCAGCGAAACCCCCCTGCACGACGGAGCGGTGCTGGTCAAGGGCAACCGCATCCTGGCGGCGGGGGTGATCCTGCCGCTGTCACGCCAGGGGATCAACCGTTACGGCACCCGCCATCTGGCTGCCCTGGGACTGACCGAACGGTTCGACCGCTGCTTGGCGATCGTGGTCTCTGAGGAGACCGGCACCCTGTCGTTGGCCAGCCAGGGTCGGCTGGAACGGCCGATCACCAGCAGCCGCCTGCACGACTTGCTGAGCGCGGCCCTGACCTTGCCAGGGGGGCGTAGCGTATCCAAGGACACGCCGGAACCCCGCGGATGAGTCGCGCCCTGGCGACCGCCAGCTCCCGTACCCAGCCCGTGCTGCCCGTCGGCCTCGACGCAGCCCGGCTACCGGCCCATGTGGCCGTGATCATGGATGGCAACGGCCGCTGGGCCCGCCGCCGCGGCCTGCCGCGGGTGATGGGGCATCGCGAAGGCGTCGAGGCGCTCAAGCGCACCCTGCGGCTTTGCAGCGACTGGGGCATCGGGGCCCTCACCGCCTATGCCTTTTCAACCGAGAACTGGAACCGCCCCGGCGAAGAGGTCAGCTTTTTGATGACCCTGTTCGAGCGGGTCTTGGCCCGAGAGCTTGAAGCCTTGGAGCGCGAGCAGGTGCGGATCCGCTTTCTGGGCGACCTGGAGCCCCTGCCCGCCGGCCTGCAGGACTTGATCAGCAACGCCACGGCCCGTACCGCGGGCAACAGCGGCATTCACTTCAATGTCTGCACCAACTACGGCGGCCGGGCCGAGCTGGTGCACGCTGCCCGCCGGCTGGCGGAGCAGGCCGCCCGCGGCGAGCTTGATCCTGCCCAGATCGACGAGGCGCTGTTCGCCGCCCAGCTGCACACCGCCGGCGAGCGGGATCCCGACCTGCTGATCCGCACCAGCGGTGAGCAGCGCATCAGCAACTTTCTGCTGTGGCAACTGGCCTATGCCGAGCTGCACATCACCGATGTGCTGTGGCCCGACTTCAACGAAGCCGCCCTGACCACTGCCCTGCTCGACTACCAGAATCGCCAACGCCGCTTCGGCGGCGTTGCGCCCACCCCCCACCAGCCTTGACGATCTCCCCACCCCGGCCCGCCGCCCCCACCCAGGCCTTGTCACGCCACGACTGGAGCCTGGGCGAGATTTTGGCGTTGCTCGAGCTGCCCCTGGTGGATCTGCTCTGGCAGGCCCAGGCGGTGCACCGCGACGCCAACCCCGGCTACCGGGTGCAACTGGCCTCACTGCTGAGCGTCAAGACCGGCGGCTGCGAAGAGGACTGCGCCTACTGCCCCCAGTCGATGCACCACAGCAGCGACGTGAGCGGCCGGCCCGAGCTCGAGGTCGAACCCGTGCTCGAACGGGCCCGCGCCGCCAAAGCCGCCGGGGCCGATCGCTTTTGCATGGGCTGGGCCTGGCGCGAAATCCGCGATGGCGCCCCGTTTGAGGCGATGCTCGCCATGGTGCGGGGTGTGCGCGAGCTGGGCCTTGAAGCCTGCGTCACCGCCGGGATGCTCACCGACCGTCAGGCGCAGCAACTGGCCGAGGCCGGACTCACCTCTTACAACCACAACCTCGACACCAGCCCCGAGCACTACGACCGGATCATCAGCACCCGGACCTACCAGGAACGGCTCGAAACCCTGCAGCGGGTGCGCCAGGCCGGGATCTCGATGTGCTGCGGCGGCATCATCGGCATGGGCGAAAGCCTGCACGATCGCGCCTCGCTGTTGCAGGTGCTCGCCGGCCTGAATCCCCACCCCGAAAGCGTGCCGATCAACGCGCTGGTAGCCGTCGAAGGCACCCCGCTCGAAGCGCAGGAACCGGTCGATCCCCTCGAGCTGGTGCGCATGGTGGCCACCGCCCGCATCCTGATGCCCACCAGCCGGGTGCGCCTGAGCGCCGGCCGCGAGCAGCTCAGCCGCGAAGCCCAGATTCTGTGCCTGCTGGCTGGGGCTGATTCGATCTTCTATGGCGACACCCTGCTGACCACCAGCAACCCCGCCGCCCAGGCCGACCGCGAGCTGCTGGCCGCCGCGGGCGTCACCCCCTGGCAGGGATGACCCCCACCCTGGTGGCGGCCTTCTACCGCTTTAGCCCCATGGACGCAGGCGGACTGCCGGGGCTGCGCTCTGAGCTGCTGGAGCTGGCCTCTGCGTCAGGGGTGCGGGGCACCATCCTGCTGGCGGGCGAGGGGGTCAACGGCACCATCAGCGGTCCCGAGGCCGCTGTGCAGCAGGTGTTGACACGGCTGCGGCAGGTGAGCGGGCTCGAACCGCTCAAGGCCAAATTGAGCTGGGCCAGCGAGCAGACCTTTGCCCGGCTCAAGGTGCGGCTCAAGCGCGAGATCGTCACCATGGGCTGCCCCACAATCAAACCGGCCGATCAGGTGGGAACCTACGTGCCGCCAGAAGACTGGAACGGGCTGATCAACGATCCCGACACCTTGGTGATCGACACCCGCAACAGCTACGAGGTGGCCGTGGGCACGTTCCAGGGCGCGATTGATCCAGGCACCGACAGCTTTCGCGCCTTTCCCGATTGGGTCGAACGCACGCTCAGGCCGTTGGTGCAGGAGCGCCAACCCAAAGCCCTGGCCCTGTTCTGCACCGGCGGCATCCGCTGCGAAAAGGCCACCGCCTATCTGCTGCAGCAGGGTTTTGAAGGTGTGCACCATCTGCAAGGGGGCATCCTGCGCTACCTCGAGGAGATTCCCGAGGAGCGCAGCCACTGGCAGGGCGAATGCTTCGTGTTTGACCAGCGCGTCACGGTCAACCACCGGCTTGAGCCTGGCAGCCACAGCCTCTGCTTTGCCTGCGGCCTGCCCCTGGCACCCGAAGCGCTGCAGCACCCCGCGTACCGCGAAGGGATCAGCTGCCACCACTGCATCGACCGCTTCAGCGACAGCGACCGGGCCCGCTTTGCCGAACGCCAACGGCAACTGGAGGGCCGGCGCAGGACACAGCCCAACCCAGGAGCGGAAGCATGAGCCCCCGATGGAGGAGGGCAGCCGTTGTTGGCATGGCCCTGATCCTGATGCTGGGACTGGGGTTCTGGCATCGGGCGCATCTGGACAAGCCACAGCAGCCTGAACGCTTGCTGATCTCGAAAAACAAGCTCGTCAAGGTGCCCTCCTTCGCCGCCGCCGCCACCGGCGCGGGCGTCAGCAGCAAACGCCCACAAGTCATCAGGATTGGCATCGAGATCAGCAACATCTACAACGTTGAACTGGCGAAACAGACCTTCATGGCCAACGGTTATTTCTGGCTGCAATGGCCGGAAACCGTTCAGCAGTGGATGGAGGACAGGGACATCGAGCCAGTCGAACTGATTGATTTTCCTAACAACATCGTCTCCTACGACTTTCTGGTTGAACCGACACTGAAAAAGCCCAACGTCTTGGCCAATGGCGCCCGCGAACAGGCCTTCAGATTCTCAGGTCATTTCTGGACAGAAGAACTTGACTTCAATCAATTTCCCTTCCAGACGATGAAGATTCCGATTCGTTTTGAAATCGCCCAGGAAGACTTTGCCCTCAATGGACCCATGCCCACCAGCCTGGTCGCCGACCCAGATCAGGCAGACCTGACCGGCAGCCTGATTGAAATACCGGGCCTTGAGTTCCAGGGTGCCAGACTTGACCCCTTCCTGCATCGCTTTGCGGATGACACAAGTTTCTCAACAGGAAACATCAGCAAAATTTTCTCCCAGGTCCGTTTGCTGACGGTGTTCAAGACCCATCCGGTGACAGCAATCGGGCAATGGCTGCTACCGATTCTGATCGTGATGCTGACGGTCTTCATCGGACCGGCAGTCACTGGACGCCTCAGTGACGTCAGGATTGCCATACCTTCCGCAGCCCTGCTGACCCTGGTGGTCATGCAACAGTCCTACGAAACCACCATTCCCCAGCTCAGCTATCTGACGTTTCTAGACCTCATCTATCTGTGGTGCTACGGCATCACCGCAGCGTTGTTCATTCTGTTTGTCTGGAGCGCCAATCAATGCGCCTCCATCAATAGTGATGACCCAGACTACGTGCAGCAGCTGGGGGCGACCACGGCACGGATCAAACGGATGGATCGCCGCTTTCAACTCTTCAGCCTTTTGGGTACCACCCTGTTCATGAGCTGGGCCTTTCTGCGCTGAGTGGTGACCCTGCCCATTCTTTACAGCTTCAGACGCTGTCCCTATGCGATCCGGGCCCGGCTGGCCCTGGCGGCCAGCGGCCTGATCCCCGGGAGCGACCTGGAACTTCGCGAGGTGTGCCTCAAGGTCAAGCCCCCGGAATTGCTGCAAGCGTCCAGCCAAGGCACGGTGCCGGTGCT
>JBJOHB010000229.1:0-8125 GCA_046047915.1 Cyanobacteriota bacterium | reverse complement strand
TCGATGGGCAACGGTTGCTGGCCGCGTTGCTCGGCTGAGACAGCCACAAAAAAAGGGGGGCTGGTGCCCCCCTGACGCGATCGGGATGGACTCGTCAGTTGACGGCGGCAAAGAAATCCTTGGACTTGACGGGATCGGGATTCATGGTCTTGTCGCCAGGATTCCAGTTGGCGGGGCACACCTCGTCCGGATGGGACTGGACGTACTGGAAGGCCTGGAGCAGACGCAGGGTCTCATCAACGCTGCGGCCCACGGGCAGGTTATTGATCGTGGCCTGCATGATCACACCTTGGGGATCAATGATGAACAGACCGCGCAGGGCCACACCGGCGTCCTCATCGAGGACCTCGTAGGCACGGGCAATCTCTTTCTTGAGATCAGCCACCAGAGGATAGGCAATGTCGCCCAGGCCACCGTTCTTGCGATCCGTCTGAATCCAGGCCAGGTGGCTGAACTCGCTGTCAACCGAGACACCCAGCACTTCGCAGTTGCGGCTCGAGAAGTCGCTGTAGCGGTCCGAGAACGCAGTGATTTCGGTCGGGCAGACGAAGGTGAAGTCGAGCGGATAGAAGAAGAGCACGACGTACTTGCCCCGGTACTGGGAGAGGGACACCGTCTTGAATTCCTGGTCCACCACGGCGGTGGCGGTGAAATCGGGAGCAGGCAGGCCGACGAGCCGGGACATGGTTGGTTTGCTGAGAGATCAGATCGGTAGGGGCCATGAAGGCGCCAGTGGCTTAACCAAAGTCGAACCGACTTCAGGTTTAAGCCGTTACAACCTATCACAATCCTTCGCTCTGGGGCCGGGCCCTAGGCTTGGCCAACGATCTGGATTGCCATGAGCTGGGACCCGTCCGTGCTGCGGAAATACAACACAACCGGCCATTTCCGACTGCTGAACCAGGTTCGCAGTGAACTCAAGGCCAACCCCCTGGTGCGACCCAAGGAAGGTGAACGCATCGGCGAAGTGAACCGGAGCAAAGCGCTGGTTCGCGCCATCGAAGCCAAACAGGGATCCCAGTCCCGCGGACGCCGCCAGGCCGGTCGGGATGCCGGAACCCTCGTTGTGATCGAACCGCAGATGGGCGGCGAGTCCAACGCTGACCACTTCAAGCCGCTGACAGGCCCGACGTTGACGGAAACTGAGGATACAGATCCGACGGGTGGTTTTCGGGACAGGCTGAACGCGGTGGATCTGCGTTGAATCAACACTGGGTTGAATCAAAAAAGATCCTCAGCCCATGATGGCTCGGGGGAGACTTGAACTCCCGACCTTGGGGTTATGAATCCCACGCTCTAACCAGCTGAGCTACCGAGCCGCGGTGTACAGACTTTAAACGATCGCCGACCCGCCCTCAGGCGCGTTGGGGCAGGAACTGCAATGGGTTAGCGGCACCGCGACCGGGCGGATGAATTTCAAAATGCAGGTGCGGGCCGGTGCTGCGCCCCGTGCTGCCCATCGCGGCGATCTGATCGCCCTGGCTCACCTCATCCCCGGCTTGGACCATCAGCCGGCTGTTGTGGGCGTACAGGCTGCGGCTGCCGTCCTCGTGGTTGATGGTCACCAGGTAGCCATAGCCGCCGCTGTGCCATCCAGAAAAGGCGACCACGCCATCTTTGGCGGCGATGATCGGCGTGCCGACGTTGTTGGCGATGTCGATCCCCTTGTGCATGCGTCCCCAGCGCCAGCCGAAGCCAGAGCTGAACATGCCGCGCGCTGGCCAGATCCAACCGTCGGAGGACAGGTCCTTGGAGTCCCTGCGTCCGTCGTCGCCGAAGTCAGGGAGCTCAGGCCAACTCAGGCCTCCGCTGGTTCCAGGACGAAGCCCAAGCACCATGCGGGGTCGTGCGGTGGCCGATTGCATCACCCGCACGGGTGCACCCACCACCAACCGCGCCGTCTCCAGCCCAGGATTGAGGCGCAGCAACTCCTGCAGGGTCATGCCATAGCGACTGGCGATTTTGCGCACACTGTCGCCGAACCGCACCACGGCGTTGGTTTCGACCGGAGGCAGCTCCTGCAGCGGGGGCGTGCGCCTCAGGTCAGAGCTGTCGATCTGGGGCAACAGCTTGGCCAGCCGGACCTGTTGGGCCGGCAACACAAGCCAGTCCCCCTTGGCGAAGCTGTGATCGCGCGCGACGTCGTTGAGATTGGCAAGCTTGGCGTCGGGCAGATTGAGCGACTGAGCCAGCTGATCCAGGGGTACGGTCTGCCGCACCCGGACCCAAACACGGTCCTGGTTCGGAGCGGGCAAGGGGTTGACGGGGGGCAAGGACGCCAACAGGCGGTTCTGCTCAGAGGCGTCCCATGACTGCGGTGCCATGGCGATGACAACAGCTGGGGTTCCAACTGCAGCAAGCGCAAAAGCTGTCCAACACAATCGCAGCTTCATCAATCACCCATCGAACAACACCCTTTGGAGAAGCCACCATCCTTGGGGCGGCCAGACAGTAACGCACCGAACCTTGTTGATCAAGCATTCCTGGCTACAGAAACGTCTGCGAAGCGATCAAATGACTTGCAGTGACAGCGATCTCAGGGATCAAGCTGATCGAGTTGACGCAGGCATTCAAACAGGACCACAGCGACGGAGACCGACAGATTGAGCGACCGGACTCCGGGCCGGGATCCAGTCGCAGCGAAACGCATGGGAATCACGAGTCTCGCGTCGCATGTTGCCTGAATGGCGTCGGGAAGCCCGTCGGTCTCACGACCGAACAGCAGCCAGTCGTCGTTCTGAAACACAAACCTGGTGTAGGGCTGCTCGGCATGACTGCTCAAGGCGACCAGTCGGCCGCCCCTCAGGCGGCGCTGCTGGTCAAACGATGACCAGTCCGCGTGCCGATGCAGGTCCACCAACGGCCAGTAATCAAGCCCAGCCCGCCGCAGGTACCGGTCATCCAGGGAAAACCCGAGCGGTTCGATCAAATGCAGACCTGTGCCTGTGGCGGCGCAGCTGCGGGCCACATTGCCGGTGTTGGGCGGGATCTGCGGCTCAAACAGAACCACGTTCGGCATCGTTGCTCAGGATTGGGTGTCTGTCAAAACGGGTTGGCTGATCGCCAGCAGGTCGATCGCGCGGCCATGCAGGACCAACCAGGCAGCATCGCAGCCGGGCATCAGGTCCTGCAGCAGTTGGCCCAGGCGTTGTCTGAACAGGCCACCGATCGCGGTGGACGGCACAACCCCCCAGGCCGCTTCCTCAGCCACCAGGATCAACGCCGCGTTAGTGCTGGTGATGCTGCTGCGCAGCTCAAGGCAGTTGTCGTTCCAGCCAGCGTTGTCAAGCTCGAGTCCAGCGGCGACCCAGGTACCCAGGGAATCCACCAGAGCCATGCTGCCGGCAGGACAGCGGGCTACTGCTGCCGGCAGCGCAAGCCCCACATCGCAGCACTGCCAGGACGCAGGCCTGCGCTGCCGGTGGCGCTCAAGGCGTTGCTGCCAGTCGTCGTCATCGGGACGCTGGGGGCCTGTGGCCAGGTAGGTCACGGGTCTGTGGCAAGCCTTGGCCAGCTGTTCGGCGAACAGGCTCTTGCCACTGCTGGCGGGCCCGGTCACCAGGGTGCAGCGGGGCGGATCAACCACCGCCGTTCATGTTGCGCAGGGTCGCCACAGAGGACGGAGACACACGGTTGAGGTAGCGGAAAATCCAGTATTTGAAAATTGTTGCCAACACCACGGGGAAGGTGGCGATGAACAACATGATGAAGTTTTCGCGGGCCGGCACACCAATGTGATGGGCGACTCCATCGAGCAAGACAGTCCAGCCTTCGGGGGAGTGAAAGCCAACAAAAATGTCGGTGAAGAGAATAATCGTGAACGCCTTGGCACTGTCACTGAGCCCGTAAATCATCTCATCGATGAAGCCGCGCAGGACTTGAAGGTCCCTTCTGCACACCAGACAGACAACGACAAAGCCGAGCAGCGCAAAGATATCAGCGATCACATTCTTGATCGCCTCCGTACTTTCTTCGTCGGCCTGGTCTTTGAGCGTCTGCGCTCGCTCAGCCAATTGTTGCTGGAGCTCTTCACGGGTGGGCAGGGGCTGACCTTTGAGCAGAGCGTCAAACTCGATCTCAGCCTGGAAAACCCTTAGCTTCTCAACGGCTTTCTCTTCTAGGGCAGGCTTGGGATAGCTCAAAAAGGCGCTATCTGGGGCGTAACGGTCAACCAGTGGTGAGACCAGGAACATCCGGCTCGACTGCTGCACCAGGACTGGCACCAGGATCAACAACAGCAGCACCCGCAACGAGACCAGGGTGGAATCGCGCCGACGCCTGAACCCGGCCACCACCGAGGCTTCGGCCTCAGGATCCAGCTGACGGCGGACCTGATCGACGACACCGATCAGGCTGCGGGGTAGGACTTCGGGTGAGCGGCTGAGCGAGGGAAGTTGCTTGCGGTTGGAATAACGCAGGACGACGGCTTGGATCAGCTGGTACTGGCGTGACTCCTGGCCCGACAATTCCTGGCGATGGGGCTCAATCGCGTCATTCACCTCGCGGCAAACCTGGAGCGCCGCCTTGAAGCGGCGCAAGATCGATGCCTGGGTGGCGGCTGGCAGGCGCAGGTCCAGCTCGGGGCGCACAGGGCGGTCGTTGTAATGCTCGAGCTCAATGCTCTGAATGAGCAAGGCCGCTTCGTAGCCACGTTCGAGTTGGTTGGTCAGGTCAATGGCCTCGGCGCGGCCGAAGGCACCGATCCAGTCGTTCAAGGCCATGGCTCAGCGCGAAAACACCCACCAGGTCAGCATCGGCACCACAGTGCCGACCACCAGCAACACCACCACCCAGGTGAACGCATTGCTGGACAGAGTCTCCTCCCGGCTTGGGACGCTCACCGGAGACACCTGGGCAGTGGAGGCAACCTGGGGTGGGCCCGGATCCTCCCCACCTGACAACACCGTTTGCAGACGGTCGATGGCTGCCAGGCTCCCCTGGCGGTAACGACCACCGTCCCGCAGCGGTTGGGCCATGGTCGTGCGGGCCGTGCTGGTGAGCAGCTGGGGGCTGAGCCGCTCCTGCAGCGCCGGGGTGGCAACGATGGCGGTGCCACTGGTCTGCGCGTCAACCAGGAACAGCAGTTGCTCGGGGGCAGCACTGGTGCCTGTGTCAGCTTGCCAACGCCGCAACAGATCACCACCAAACTGAGACAGGGAGACGCCGTAATCCAGGCGAGGAACACTGATCCAACTCGCCTGCACGCCATCGGAGGCGAGGGTCTCCAGGGCGCGAGACACATCGACCGAAGCCGCCCTGCTCAGCAGACTGGCTTCGTCGAGCACATGGTTCGCCGGAGGTTGAGCCGGCAGCGTGGCCGCACTCAGGGCCTGGGCGGGTGCTGCGGGCAGCAGCAGCAAGACCATCGCGGCCACCGTCGCCAACAGACGCAGGCAGCGATGGTGGATCGCACGTCCCAGTGCGACGACGCCATCGATCGTCAACGAAGCCAAGGTATCGGCAGCCAGCTGTCCCCAGTTTGCCGCCTGTGCGCAAGGGTGGCCCGCGAGCGCCTCAGGGATCAGGCCAGTGCATCGCGATGCAACAAGGCCACCACCTCAAGAATCTGATCGGCACGCCCAGAAGGCAGCTCCAGCCGTTGGGACAACTCCTGCAGAAACGTGGCTTCGACGGGTTGGACCTCTCGATCGGCACGCACCAGGTGGGCTGCCAGGGCCAACACGGTCTCCCGCTGGTCGTGCTGCAGGGCGGGAATGGCCTGGCTGATCAAGGCCGTCCAACCCTGCTCGCGCAACTGGGTGAGCAGGTGCTCGAACAGCTCACCCATCTGCTGCTCTGAACTGCTGCGAAAGGGAGAGCGGTATTCGAGCTGGGAGCGCAGGGCATGGGCTTCGTCACGGCCCAGTTGGCCGTCACAACCGACGGCAGCCAGACAGATGGCAGCAAAGGCTTGAGCAGGGGTCATCATTGGGCAGAGCGGTTACCTCATTGCAGCAATGAACGGCCGATCCGGCATCCTGTGGCGATGGCACGTTCAGCACGCATCTGCATCGGCGCCGGGGGCCTGGCCCTGCTCGTCAGTGTGGTCAACCAACTGACGGCGCCCCATCTCGACCCTGCCCTCGAGCGCAGTTCAGTGCTGGCGAGCCTCCTGGCCGTGGGGCTGATGTTGATCGGTGTGCTGTGGACGCGGGTGCTGCCGGAACCGTCCGCCCGGGTCGAGCTGGTGGGGCAGGAGGGGTGCCTGCTGCGCTCGTCCCTGCCAGATCAGCTCAGCGCTGAACTGGATTGGGGATCGAGACTGTTGCTGACCGCAACGCCCGCCTGTGTCGTGCTGTGCTGGGTGCGGGGTGAGGTCTGGTTGCGACGGGGCCTGCTGGCGGATCCGGAGCATCCTGAGCGGTTCGAACCGGGGCCGATCTGCGCCCAGGCCCTGCAACGGGGCAAGCTGATTCATCTGGTGGACCTGAAGCACTACCCCGGTCGCGCTGAATTCGATGCCCTGCTGAACGGGGTCCCGAGCGTGATGGTCCAGCCCCTGGGATCCGACGGTCTGGTGCTGCTGGGGGGCTGGGCGCCACGCTGTTTCAGCGCCAGTGATCAGGCCTGGCTGCAGGGCTGGGCCGAGCGTCTCAGGGACGCATGGCTGGTCCCAGCCGCAGGGTCGAGCGCACCTTCGAACCCGGTGACCTGAGAACCAACAGACCATTGGCACCGAGCCTGCCGCTCAGGCTGTCGGCCCGGGTCACCTGCTGCTGGGCCGGGCGCTGCAGCAGCACGCCACCGTTGGCCTGCACCTGTTGGCTCTGCCAGTTCCAACGGCAGCTGCCCGCCTGCAGACTGGCGTCGCTCTGGACGAGCCGGCAGCCATTGAACACGGTCACCAGCTTCTGATCCAAGGCCAGCGTGAAGCCTTGTCCGTTGATCTTCAGGGCCCCGACAGCCGCCGAGAAAGGCGCTGCAGAGTTGACGGTGTTGTCCTTGAGGTTGATCGTGCTCTGCTGGGCCTTGAGCCAGGCGCGCCGATCGGGCAGGTTCAACACAACAGGCGCCTGCAAGGTGAGTCGCCGCTCCAGGGTGTTGCCCACCAACCCACTGGCCTGCAGGGTGCGCGGCCCAACACCTGGAACGGGCTCGCTCGCCTGAACCGGTCCCCGGGCGACAAGGCTGCCGCTGCCGGGGGACCAGTCCAAGGAACGAACCCGCAGCTGCATCGAGCTGCCAGGGGCGCTGACCGGCTGACGACGCTGCAGCCGTGGCTCCCCACGCAGCTCGAGCCGGTCCTGGGCCAGCAGCAGGGTGGCCCGCTGGGCCTGCAGCAACAACTGCAGATTGCTGGCTTCGGCACGGCGGTCCAGCTCGATCCGTTGGTCGCGGGGGTACCAGCGCATGCGACTGGCGCGAATGGTGACCGGGTCGGTCCCCAGTCGCTCGATGCGCACATCACCTTCGAGCTGGATCACCTGGCCGTCGTTGACCACCGTCGCGTGGCTGGCCAGCACTTGATAGAGAGGCTGACCGTTGACATGAATCTCGCCCCGCAAGCCCCGGGCCTGAGCCAGGTGGCGGCTCAGGTCATAGCGAGCTTCCGGACTGGTCACCCGCCACCGCAAGCGACCCTGGCCATCCTGTTGGCGCAGATTCAGAGCCTGAAACACAAAAGGGGTGGAGCGTTGCTGCGCCGATTCGTCCCGTTGGCGACTGCAACTGCCCAGCAGGACCAGGCCCACGGCCAGCAGGGTGGCTGATGTCAGTCGCCGACGCCCCCCCATCACAGCGCCTCGGCCAGTTCAAGTCTGGCCATGACCGGCACAGGGTCGGGCAGCGGTGTCGCGGGGACCAGCGATCCCCAGCGCAGCTGTTCAACCCACGGGTGTTTGGCTGGTTCAGCGGCGGCGGGCGCGCCTGACGAATCCAGGGGGGGCTGACCCAGCTGCTGCAGCATGCGGGCGGACAGCTCTGGCAGCAGAGGTCCCAGCAGCAGAGCGACGATCCTGGCAGCCTCGAGCACGGCGTAAAGGTCATCAGCCACCTGCTCGCGGTTGCCCTCCCGTTTCATCAGGCTCCAGGGAGCCTGCTCATTGAGGTACCCGTTCGCCTGAATCGCCAGCTGCAGAACGGCTTCCGCTGCCTGGCGAAACTCAAGCTCTTGCATGGCTGACGC
>JBJOHB010000228.1:0-6700 GCA_046047915.1 Cyanobacteriota bacterium | reverse complement strand
GCACCCCCGCAGCAGCCACAGCGCTGAAGCGCAAGGGTGCCTGGGGCGTCTCACCGGGCTCGACCCGCACCAGGGCGGCCTGGGTAAACCGCTCTTCGAGCAGGGCTGTGGCCAGGGGATTTTCGATCAGGCGCCGCAGCACCCGTCGCAACGGCCGAGCTCCGTATTCGGGCTCATAGCCCTGGCGGGCCAGCTCGGCCACCACCGCTGGGTCGACCTCGAGCCCCAGCTGCTGTTCGGCCAGCAGGGCCGCCAGCTCGACCAGCTGCAAGCGCACGATCCGCTCCAGGTCTGCCGCTGCCAGGGGGCGGAAGCGAATCACCTCATCGATGCGGTTCAGAAACTCGGGCCTGAACTGCCGGGCCAGGGCGGTCTCGACGGCCGTCTCGAGGGCGGCATCGGCCTCTGGCCCAGGGTCCCGGCGGGTGTGCTCGAGGATCGCCTGGCTGGCCAGGTTGCTGGTCATGATCACCACGGTGTTGCGGAAATCGACCGTGCGGCCCTGCGAATCGGTCAGGCGGCCGTCGTCGAGCACCTGCAGCAACAGGTTGAACACCTCGGGGTGGGCCTTTTCGACCTCATCGAGCAGCAGCACGGCATAGGGGCGCCGGCGCACCGCTTCGGTCAGCTGTCCCCCCTCTTCGTAGCCCACGTATCCGGGAGGCGCCCCCACCAGGCGGGCCACGGCGTTGCGCTCCATGAACTCGCTCATGTCGAGCCGCACCAGGGCCTCCTCTTCGTCAAACAGGGATGCCGCCAGGGCCTTGGCCAGCTCGGTCTTGCCCACGCCCGTGGGCCCCAGAAAGAGAAAGGACCCCACGGGCCGCCTGGGGGACTGCATGCCGGCCCGGGCGCGTCGGATCGCTGCGGCCACGGCGGTCACCGCCTCGACCTGACCGACCACCCGCTCGCCCAGGTGCTGCTCGAGCTGCAGCAGCTTGCTGCGTTCGCCCGCCAGCAGGCGCCCCGCCGGAATGCCGGTGGAGCGGGCGACCACATCGGCGATGTCCGCCGCCTCGACCTGCTCGCGCAGCAGCGAATCGGCAGCGAGCTGCTGCTCCAGCTGCTCGCGCTGCTGCTGCAGCTCGGCCAGTTGATCGAGCTGCAGCCTGGCGGCTTCTTCGTAATGACCGTCGCGCTCGGCCTCGGTGATCGCCAGACGCAGATCCTCGTCGCGCTGCAACAGATCGCGCCATTCGAGCTGGCGGTCGCGCTCCTGATGCCAGCGCTGCTGCAAAGCCGCCAACTGATCGGCGGCCTGTCGCCGCTGCTGCTGTAGGGCCAGCCGCTCGCCCTCGGGCGAGGACTCGGCCGCCAGCAGGGCGAGTTCGACCCGGCGCAGCTCGGCCTCGGCCTGCTCGACCATCTGGGGTTTGGAGGTGGCCTCCATGCGCAGCTGGGCGGCCGCCTCGTCGACCAGATCGATCGCCGAATCGGGCAGGCAGCGGTCGCTGATGTAGCGACTGGCCAGCCGGGCCGCCGCCACCAATGCACCGTCGCTGATCGTGACGCCGTGGTGCAGTTCGTAGCGCTCCTTGAGGCCCCGCAGGATCTCGATGCTGGTGTCGACCCCGGGCTCGCGGATCACCACCTGTTGAAAGCGGCGCTCGAGCGCCGGGTCCTTTTCGATGCTGCGGCTGTAGTCCTCGGGGGTGGTGGCGCCGATGCAGCGCAGCTCACCGCGGGCCAGCACGGGCTTGAGGATGCTGCCGGCGTCGGCCGTGGCCCGGTCGCTGGCGACGACGGTGTGCAGCTCATCAATGAACAACACCACCCCCTGGGGGTCCTGGCGCACCTCGGTCAGCACGCTGCGCAGGCGCTCCTCGAACTGACCGCGGTACTTGGCCCCGGCGATCAGGGCGCCCAGATCAAGGGCGACCAGCCGCAGGCCCTGCAGCGATTCGGGCACCTCGCCGCTGGCGATGCGCTGGGCGAGCAGTTCGGCGACGGCGGTCTTGCCGACGCCCGGCTCGCCGATCAACACCGGGTTGTTCTTGCCACGGCGCGACAGCACCTGGATCAGCCGGCGGATCTCGCTGTCGCGGCCGATCACCGGATCGAGCTCACCGGCCCGGGCCGCGGCGGTCAGATCGCGGCCATAGCGCTCCAGCGCCGTGGTCTCGGCCGGCTCCACCGCTTCAAGCACGGCTGCCTGGGCAGCCTCAGGGGCAGGCGCGGCAGCCATGGCCGGGGGCGCCGCCGGCTCGACCGCCGCGGCCAACAGGGCGGCACCGATGCGGGGCTCCTGGCGCAGGGCCTGCACCAGCTGGCCGACCTCGAGCAGCACCTCGCCCTGACGGGCCCTGATGGCATCGGCCTGCTCGAGCAGGTCCTCGAGGGCATCGCCGATGAACAGCTCGCGGCCACTGGCCGTGGGCTGGCCGGCGCAAAAGCTTTCCAGCTGGTCCAGCAGCCGCTCCCGATCGGTGGCCAGGGCCCCCGTCCAGCGGTCAAAGCGTGGATCGAGCAGCAGACTCTGAAGCAGATGCTCCACATCCATGGCCCCGTGGCGCCAGCGGCGCGCCTGGTCCTGGCTGGCGAGCAACAGATCCCAGGCGTCATCGCTGAAACGCTCGGGTTCGCTCGTCAACGAACGGGACGGCGACGCGGCGGCGGCGGTCTCGGAGAGCATGGGGCGTCAGGCAGCCTGCTGGCGCGACGACAGTTGGATCAATTCCACCTTGTAGCCATCCGGGTCTTCGATGAACGCGATCACGGTGCTGCCGTGCTTCATCGCTCCGGGGGGGCGCACCACACGACCGCCCCGTTCGGCGATGTGGGCGCAGGCCCCATGGATGTCGTCCACCCCCAGGGCCAGGTGGCCATAGGCCGTGCCCAGCTCATACGAGGGTGTGTCCCAGTTGTGGGTGAGCTCGAGCACGGTGGTCTCGCTTTCTGGCCCATAGCCCAGAAAGGCCAGGGTGAAGCGGCCCTCGGCATAGTCCTTGCGCCGCAACAGGGTCATGCCCAGCACATCGGTGTAAAACGCGATCGAGCGCTCCAGGTCGCCGACCCGCAGCATCACGTGAAGCAGACGCATCAACCGCCAACACAGTCCTCCCATTGTGGCCAGCCCAACCAAACAGCCGGGCCTTGGTGACGGTTGCGACATCGGGCGGGGCCGGGGCGACCCATAGGATCCCTTCAACTTTCCTTCGGATTCGGCAACCCGTGATCGATTCCCTCGACCTTGTGATCGATACCGTGGTAGCCCGCGAGGTGCTCGACTCCCGGGGCACCCCCACGGTTGAGGCCGAGGTGATGCTCGAAGGCGGGGCCAGCGGCCGGGCGATCGTGCCCAGCGGCGCCAGCACCGGCGCCCACGAGGCCCACGAGCTGCGCGACGGCGGCAGCCGCTACTTCGGCAAGGGCGTCAGCCAGGCCGTCACCAACATCGAAGAAAAAATTGCCCCAACCCTCTGCGGTCTGAGCGCCCTCGACCAGGGGGCCGTCGACGCCGCCATGGCCGAGCTGGACGGCTCGGACAACAAGAGTGCCCTGGGGGCCAACGCGATCCTGGCGGTCAGCCTGGCCACTGCCCGGGCCGCGGCCAACGGCGTGGGGCTGCCCCTGTACCGCTACCTGGGGGGCCCGATGGCCACCCTGCTGCCGGTGCCGCTGATGAACGTCATCAACGGCGGCGCCCACGCTGCCAACAGCCTCGACTTTCAGGAGTTCATGGTGGTGCCGCATGGCGCCGGCAGCTTCAAGGAAGCCCTGCGCATGGGTGCCGAGGTGTTTCACACCCTCAAGGGTCTGCTGCATGAGCGCGGCATGAGCACCGCCGTCGGCGACGAGGGTGGCTTCGCCCCCGACCTGGGCAATGACGCCGCCGGCGACATCCTGGTGCAAGCGATCGAGAAAGCCGGCTACCGCCCAGGCGACGAGATCTCCCTGGCGCTCGATGTCGCCAGCACCGAGTTTTACAAGGATGGCCGTTACGCCTTTGGCGGCGGCAGCTACAGCAGTGCCGAGATGGTCGAGGAGCTGGCCAAGCTGGTGAGCCGCTACCCGATCGTCTCGATCGAGGATGGCCTCGCCGAAGACGACTGGGACGGCTGGAAGCTGCTGACCGACCGCCTGGGCGCCACGGTGCAGCTGGTGGGCGACGACCTGTTCGTGACCAACAGCAGCCGCCTGCAGCGCGGCATCGAGCTGGGGGTGGCCAACTCGATTCTGATCAAGGTCAACCAGATCGGCTCGCTGACCGAAACCCTGCAGGCGATCGACCTGGCGGGCCGGGCTGGCTACACCAGCGTGATCAGCCACCGCAGCGGTGAGACCGAAGACACGACCATCGCCGACCTGGCGGTGGCCACCCGCGCCGGGCAGATCAAGACCGGCTCGCTGAGCCGCAGCGAGCGCGTTGCCAAGTACAACCAGCTGCTTCGCATCGAAGACGAGCTCGGCAGCCAGGCGGTCTATGCCGGCGCCGAGGATCGGGGCCCCCGCGGCAAAGCCTGATCGCCGCTCAGGGGGTGGGGGTGCCCTGCAGCTTCTCGAGCCGGCCATCGCGGCGCAAGCGGGCTTGCAGCTTGAGCCAACTGAATGACACCGGCACCCCCAGCACCAGCGGCACGGCGGTCAGCACCGGACGGGCACTGGCGGCGAGCAGGGCAGCTGCCACCGCCAGGGCACCCAGCAGCACCGACTGACCGGCGACCTGCTGGCTCAGGGCCAGTCGGCGCAGCAGCCGATCGGTCTCACCGGCACGGATCTGCACCTGCAGGTCCCCCTGCTCGATGCGGGCCAGACTCTCCTCGAGCCGACGGGGCAGGCCCAGGGCCCTGGTGCCCAGATCCGCCGCCTGCCGCGACAGTTCGTTGAACAGATCACCACCACCGCTTTGGGTCATCAGGGGAAGCAGGTAGGGCTTGGCGATCGCCACCAGGCTAAAGCCGGGATCCAGACTGCGGCCGACCCCCTCAAAGGTGGAGAGGGCCCGCATCACAAAGATCAGATCGGGCGGCAGGCGAAAGGGCTGTCCGTAGACCAGGTCATAGAGATCACCCGAGAGCTTGGCCAGCACATCAGCTGAAAACGGCGGCGTCAGCGCTTCATTGAGCATCACCCGTACCAGACGCCGCACAGGCCCTGGATCGATGCCCGCATCGAGCACCCCGGCCAGCTGCAGTTCGTTGACCAGGCCCGCGGCATCGCGGCTGGCGGCGGCGGTGACCATGCGCCCCAGGCGCGAGCGCAACCGGCTCGACAGCTGCCCCATCATCCCGAAGTCGTAGTAGATGAGGGCCCCGTCGGGCGCCACAGCCAGGTTTCCGGGGTGGGGGTCGGCATGAAAAAAGCCGAAGCGCACCAACTGCTGCAGGTAACTGGCGGCGCCCTTTTCGGCCACGGCTGCCGGATCGATGCCCGCCGCGATCAGGGCCTGGCGGTCGCTGATCTTGATGCCGCTGACGTAATCCAGACACAGCACCCTCCGGCTGCTGAGCTCCCAGACCACAGCCGGAATACGGATGCCGGGATCCTCGAGAAACTGCTGCCGGAAGCGGGCAGCATGCTCGGCCTCGAGCCTGAAGTCGAGCTCGCGCAGCAGCACCCGCCGGCACTCCTGGGCGATGCCCAGCCAGTCGCGCCCGCGACCCCAGCGGGGATGGCGCTGCACCGCGCCGGCCACCTGCTGCAGCACCTCAAGATCGTGGCGAAACAAGGCCTCAAGGCCCGGGCGCTGCAGCTTGAGGACCACCTGTCGGCCGCTGCGCAGGCTGGCGCGGTGCACCTGGGCCAGGCTGGCCGACCCCAACGGCACCTCTTCGAGGTCGATGATCTCGGCGCAACGCTCCCCCAGCTCGGCCTCCAGCAGGGCCTGGATCACCGCAAACGACACCGGCGGCACCTGGTCCTGCAGGCGGGTGAGCTCCTCGACCACCTCGGCCGGGAACACATCCGGCCGGGCCGAGAGCATCTGCCCCAACTTGATGAAGGCCGAGCCAAGGGCGAGAAACTCGCCCGTCAGCCAGCGGGCCAGTCGCCGCTGGCGCCGGGCCAACCGTTCGGCGCTGAAACCGCCAGCGCCCAGATAGCCCCAGCGCTGGGCGTTCCACCACAGCCGCAGCAGCAACTGCAGGGCCACCGCCCAGATCCGCAGCGCCCTAAGCATCGAGGTGCTGGGCGATGGCGGCGACTCGGGCCCGCAGGCTGTCGATCTGCTGTTGCAGCTCGGCGGCGGGGGCCTGGGCGCTGGCGTCGGCCACCTCCTCGCCGCGGGCCAGACGCTCGGATTCCAGTTCAACCTCCTGCCAGAACAGCTGCCACTCCTGCGTGACCCGTGCGGGGGCCTGCTCGGCCGCGGCCAACAGGCTGGCCGCCGCATCGGCCAGACCACCGCCGAGGCGGGCCTGCAACCGGTTCAACAGGGCCTGAAGCTGCAAAGGCAGGGGAGACGGTGCGTCCTGAGTCATGGTTGGCGGGGTGCTGGCGGGGCCTCGGCCTCGACGGCGGCGGGCAGTTGCGGCGCTGCCGGCGTCAAGGCCGGGTCAACGGCTGGGGTCTCGGCCGGGACCTCGGCGGGCATGGCCGCGGCATCGGGCTCTGGCTGCTGCGTTTCGAGCTCCTGCAGGTCAAGACGGCCCCGCAGCTCTTGCTGGTCACTGCCAAACCGCAACCGCAGGCTGTCGAGGCTGGTGCCCGGCCGATCCCGCGGTTCAAAGGTCTGACCCCACTGCACCAGACCCGGCAGACG
>JBJOHB010000227.1:0-4452 GCA_046047915.1 Cyanobacteriota bacterium | reverse complement strand
CCGGGCCGTAGGCTCAGCGATCCGACCCAAACCTGTTCTTTGTTCTGCCGCGTTTCGTCGCGGCATCCTGTGACCCCCAGACGATGGCCAAGAAAGTCGTTGCCGTGATCAAGCTGGCGCTCAACGCCGGCAAAGCCAACCCCGCACCTCCGGTGGGCCCTGCTCTGGGTCAGCACGGGGTGAACATCATGGCGTTCTGCAAGGAGTACAACGCCCGCACCCAGGACAAGGCCGGCTATGTGATTCCGGTGGAGATCTCGGTCTTCGAGGACCGCAGCTTCACCTTCATCACCAAGACCCCGCCGGCTTCGGTGCTGATCTCCAAGGCCGCCGGCATCGAGAAGGGTGCCGCCACCTCCTCCAAGGGTGCTGTCGGTGCGATCAGCCGCGCCCAGCTCGAGGAGATCGCCAAGACCAAGCTGCCCGACCTCAACTGCAGCAGCGTCGATTCGGCCATGCGCATCATTGAGGGCACCGCCCGCAACATGGGCGTGGCCGTCAAGGATTGAGACCCGGGCTGCGGTCACCGCAACCTCCGCTCCGTCCGTTCGTTCCACCTGATCCCTTATCCGGGGGAGACCACAGCGGTCGCCTGAACCCCACTTCGAACCATGCCCAAGATCTCCAAGCGTTTCAAAGCCGCTGCCGCCAAGGTTGAAGAGCGCATCTACACCCCCACCGAGGCGCTCGAACTGGTCAAGGCCAACGCCACCGCCAAGTTTGACGAGACCCTGGAAGCCCATGCCCGTCTCGGCATCGACCCCAAGTACACCGATCAGCAGCTGCGCACCACCGTGGCCCTGCCCCATGGCACCGGCCAGTCGATTCGTATCGCCGTGATCGCCCGTGGCGAGGGCGTGGCGGCGGCCAAGGCCGCCGGTGCTGATCTGGCTGGGGATGACGAGCTGGTCGAAACCATCGCCAAGGGCGAGATGGACTTCGATCTGCTGATCGCCACCCCCGACATGATGCCCAAGGTGGCCAAGCTGGGCCGGGTCTTGGGTCCCCGCGGCCTGATGCCCAACCCCAAGGCCGGCACCGTGACCACCGATCTCGCCGCTGCGATCAACGAGTTCAAGGCCGGCAAGCTCGAGTTTCGTGCCGACCGCAGCGGCATCGTGCACGTGCGTTTCGGCAAGGCCAGCTTTGATGCGGCCAAGCTGCTCGATAACCTCAAGGCCCTGCAGGAGACCATCGACCGCAACAAGCCGAGCGGTGCCAAAGGCCGCTACTGGAAGAGCCTGTACGTGACCTCCACCATGGGTCCTTCGGTCCAGGTCGACGTCACCGCCCTGCAGGACTTCAAGCAGGAAGGCTGAGCTTCCGCTCCAGCCGCTTGAACAGCAGCGAGGCGCTGGTGGTCATCACCAGATACACCAGCGCCACCGCGATGTAGATCTCAAACGCCCGGTAGGTGGTGGCGACCATCAGCTGCCCCTGCCGGAACAGCTCATCAAAGCCGATCACGGCCGCCAGGCTGGTGTCCTTGATCAGGGTGATGAATTCATTGGCAAGCGGTGGCAGCACCCGCCGGATCGCCTGCGGGGCGATCACAAACCGCATGCGTTCCAGCGGGCTGAAGCCCAGGGCGTCGGCGGCCTCCCATTGGCCCCGATCGATCGATTCGATGCCGCTGCGCAGCACTTCGGCCAGGTAGGCGGCCACGTTGAGGCTCAGGGCCGTCACCGCCGCTGGCAGCCGCTCGATCGTGAAGGCGATGTCGAGGCTCTGGATCAGCGCCGGCAGGCCGAAATAGATCAGAAACAGCTGCACCAGCATCGGCGTGCCGCGAAAGAAGTCGATGTAGACGCGGCACAGGCGGTGGGCCAGGGGCCAGGGGGCCTGCAGCAGCATCGCCAACCCCGTGCCGCCGATCAGGCCAAAGCCGAACGACAGCACCGTCAGCAGCAGGGTGATGCCGGCGCCCTTGAGCAGGTTCTGGGACAGTTGTCCCAGGTTCAGCCCGGCCATGGGCGAGCTGGTCTGGTCGAGGGCCGGCGCCGTCAGGGGCAGGACCGGTGCCTCGGCCCCCAGCCACTGGCGGTAGAGCTGGGCGTAACGACCATCGGCAATCAACGTGCCCAGCGCTGTGTTGACCTGGGCTTCGATCGGCGAATTGGTGGGTAGGGCGATCCCGTAGTACTCGGTGCTGAGGTGCTCGCCGGCGATGCGCAGGCCTGTGAGATGGGCCTGTCGAATCGCATAGAGGGTCGCGGGGACGTCGTTGACGACCGCATCGGCATTGCCGTTGGCCAGCTCCTGCAGGGCCAGAGGGGTGGAGTCAAAACTGCTGACCTGGGCCCCCGGCACCTTGGAGGCGGCGATGGCACCGGTGGTGCCGATCTGCACGGCGATGCGACGGCCCTTGAGCTGCTCGAGCGTGGAAGGCTGCGGCCCTTTGTCGCGCACAACAATGGCCAGCCCGGCCTCGAAATAGGGCCGGCTGAAATCGATCGCGCGATTGCGTTCGGCGGTGATCGTGATCGAGCTGATCGCCGCGTCGATGCTGCGGGCCTGCAGGGCCGGAATGATGCCATCGAACGGCAGCGCGACCAGTTCGATCGGGTGGCCCGCCTCGCGCCCGATCGCCTCGATCAGATCAATATCGAAGCCCGTGACCTGGCCGGTTGTGTTGTCGCGGTACTCAAACGGTGGAAAGGTGGGATCGGTGCCGATTTTCCAGGTGCTGCCTTGTTGTGCGGCACTGGCGGGCATCCATCCCGCCACCAGGGCGCTCAGCCAACCCGCGAGCAGCAGTCCCGTGACAACCAGGCCGAAACGGCGGCGCCCACGCCCGATGCGCTCGATACTGAACCTGGGCCGTCTGTTCATGGCCTGTGCTGCCTTGCACCACTGACCCCAAATGATCGCCACAACTGCTGCAGAACCCATCCTGCAGTGCACCGATCTGCACAAACGCTATGGCGATCTGGCCGTGCTCAAGGGCGTGAGCGCCAGTGTGCAGGCCGGCGATGTGGTGTCGATCATCGGGCCGTCGGGCTGCGGCAAAAGCACCTTTCTGCGCTGTCTCAACCGGCTCGAAAGTTTTGAGCGGGGCCAGCTGCGGGTGCTGGGCCGCCAGATCGCCGGCGGGCCGGTGGGTTGGCGCCAGCTGCGCGCGCTGCGCATTCAGGTGGGCATGGTGTTTCAGCAGTTCAATCTGTTTCCCCATCTGACGGTGCTGGAGAACCTGGTGCTGCCGCCGCGTCAGGTGCTGCAGCTGCCGGTGGACGCCTGCCGCGAGCGGGCCCGGCGCCACCTCGACCAGGTGGGGCTGGCCCATCGGGGCGACGCCTATCCGGGCCAGCTGTCGGGCGGGCAGAAGCAACGGGTGGCGATCGCCCGCAGCCTGTGCATGAACCCGGCGGTGATGCTGTTCGACGAGCCCACCAGCGCCCTTGATCCGGAATTGGTCGGCGAGGTCCTGCAGGTGATGCGCCTGCTGGCCGAGACCGGCATGACAATGCTGGTGGTCACCCACGAGATGCGCTTTGCCCGGGAGGTTTCGAGCCGGGTGCTGTTCTTCAACAACGGCCTCATCGAAGAGCAGGGTGACCCTGAAACCGTATTCGGCAACCCCCGCAGCGAACGCTTGCGCAGTTTTCTCAAACGCCAGTAGGTCTCGAATACGAACTGGGCGGGCACTACGGTAATGTATAGGACTGGCTTTAGCCAGAAGGGCCCGCGCCCGACCCCAGACAGCAGGTGAAACCCTGGTGCCCCCTTTGTGGTGGAACCGTCGGATTCATAAATCCTGCCGAGGTGAACGCGACAGGTTTGGTTCAGCACGGCCCCGGGACACCGGTCGGTCGGGTTCAGCCGGCTTCCAGCGGCCTCGAGGTGTGGCTGCCGCGTTCGCGGCTGCCTCTGGGCCGCGGACCCGGCTTGTTCCCCCGATCCGTTCCAAATCCTATGGGCCGCACGCTGGAGAACAAGCAACAGATCGTCGAAGAGCTCAAAGGGCTCCTCGGTGAAGCCGAAATGGCGCTGGTCCTCGATTATTCGGGGCTGACCATCAAGGAGATGACCGACCTGCGGACCCGTCTGCAGGCGGCCAACGGCGTGTGCAAGGTGACCAAAAACACCTTGATGCGCCGGGCCATTGAGGGCAACAGCGCCTGGTCGGAACTCGATTCCCTGCTCACCGGCACCAACGCGTTCATCCTTGTCAAAGGGGATGTGGGCGGTGCGGTGAAGGCCGTGCAGTCCTTTCAGAAGGACAGCAAGAAATCGGAAACGAAAGGAGGCCTTTTCGAAGGCAAGCTCCTCTCGCAGGCCGAGATCAAGGCCATCGGGGATCTGCCCTCCAAGGAGGTGCTCATGGCTCAGATCGCCGGTGCGATCAACGCCGTGGCCACCAAGGTTGCTGTGGGTATCAACGAGGTTCCGAGCGGTCTCGCCAGGGCGCTCAACCAGCACGCCAAGGGCGAAGGCACGGCTTCCTGAGCCGTT
>JBJOHB010000226.1:0-3233 GCA_046047915.1 Cyanobacteriota bacterium | reverse complement strand
CTGGGTCTGCGCAACACCCTGGCAGCGCTGGTGATTCCGCAGGCAGCCACGGCCTTTGGCATCTTTTTGCTGCGGCAAAGCTTTGTCGGCGTGCCGGCCGAGCTCGAAGAGGCCGCCCGTTGCGATGGCTGCACCCCCGTGGGGGAATGGTGGAACGTGATGCTGCCGGCGGCCAGGGCCGATCTGATCACCCTGGCGATGTTCGTGTTCATCGGCACCTGGAGCGATTTTCTTTGGCCCCTGGTGATCCTGGATGAACCCGGTCTCTACACCCTGCCCCTGGGACTGCAGCAGCTGGCCAGCAGCTTCTCGCTGGACTGGCGGCTGGTGGCTGCCGGCTCGGTGGTCTCGATCCTGCCGGTGCTGGTGCTGTTCATCGGCCTGCAGCGGCACATTCTGCCCAGCGCCAGCGGTGATGCGGTCAAAGGTTGACCGGGGCTTGGCTGATCGGGGCTTGGCTGATCAGGGCTTGGCTGATCAGGGCTTGATCGGGGGTAGGGGGGCAATGGCATCGTCGACCTGGGGCTGGTTGGACGGCTTGGGGACCGAACCCTCGAGCCCGCGCAGCTCCTGACGCAACCGGGTGTTTTCGGCCGCCAGCCCCGACACCTGAGCCCCCATGCGCTCGAGGGCCTGCAGGCGCTCGGCGGTGGTGCGCAACTGATCTTCGATCGCCGTGGTGCGATCGAGGGCCCGGCTGTTTTCGATGCCGGCGATCTTGTCCTGCAGCTGCTGGATCGACACGCTCTGCTGGCGCGTCTTGACCAGCATCACCACAAACAGCACCGCCAGGGTGGTGCTGAGCCCCAGCTGCAGCCAGACCAACCAGGCAGGGATCCCGATCTCGCCCTCAAGGGGCTCGGGCCGGGGATCAGAAGCAGACACCATGGGCATGGTTGGCACCGGCAGGGAGCATGACCCGATCCTGCCTGCTGGGGCTCCGCTTGACCACCACCTAACGGTCGAAAATCACCTTGCCATCGCTGCGTTTGCGGCTGTGGCGGCGCGCTTCGCGGCGGGTGTATTCGCTGACGGTGGGATTGGCCACCAGGGGGTCCACATGGGCGACCTGCTGCCACAGCTCACGAGGCGCCCAGCGCACCGTGTGCTGGATGCGGTCATGCCGGGTCACGTGGCACCAGCGGGACATGCCACAGGCGGGGCAGAACAGCTCTTCGAGCCACTCGTTGCTGAGCACCAGCACTGGATAGGCCTCGATCACCAGCTTGGCCTTTTTGTCGTTCATGCCCCGCGCCTTGAGCTGCTCGGGCGTCAGCAGGTGCAGGAAGTACTTCTGGCCGTTGCCTTCGACCCGTTGCTCGGGATGGGCGGGACACCACAGTTCACGCTTCTTGGGGCGGCGGTTGCGACGCGGGGCATCGGTCACCGGCAAGCTCGAGATCACTCTTTCTCAACCTATCGCCATGGGAGATCCCCAGGTGCGCCTGCTGGGCTATGCGGCCGCCACCCTGACCACCGCCAGCTTCTTTCCCCAGGCGATCAAGACCCTGCGCAGCGGCGACACCCGCGGCATCTCGCTGCGGATGTATCTGCTGTTCACCCTGGGAATCGCCGGCTGGGCCCTCTACGGGCTGCTGCAGCGCGACGGGCCGGTGCTGATCGCCAACCTGGTGACCCTGGTGCCAGCCGGCGTGGTGCTGGAACGCAAGTTGCGTTCGCTCAGGCGCTGAAGGCCCGCCTTGGGGCAATCGGATAGGGAATGCGACGGTGCCGCATCCGCCGCCAGACCCGCACAAAGGCGCGGATCACCAGTTCCAATTCGGAACGGCTCAAGCCGCTCAGGGCCAGCTGACCATCGCCGAGGCGCGCCTCGATCAGCCGTCTGACCATCTCGCGGGCCTGCTGGTCGCTGGTGTCCGGCGGCAGCGAGCGCAAGGCGGCCTCGCAGCCATCGGCCAGCATCAGGATCGCGGTCTCGCGGCTGCGCGGCCGCGGGCCCAGGTAGCGAAACAGGCTTTCAGGGACCGCTGGATCCCGCTCGCGGGCCTGGTGCAGAAAGAAACCCATCTTGAGGGTCCCCTGGTGCTCAGGAATGAAATCGGCCAGGGGCCTGGGCAGGCGGTAGCGGCGAGCCAGCCTCAGGCCCTCATCGACATGGGCCTGCAGGATCTTGGCGCTGGCCTGGGGGTCATCGAGCCGGTCGTGGGGGTTCTCGCCACTGGTCTGGTTTTCGATGAACCACTGCGGGCCGTGCAGCTTGCCAACGTCGTGATAAAGCGATCCGGTGCGGACCAGATCCACGTCCGCTCCGATCGCCCGGGCGCCTTCTTCGGCAAGGCCAGCGATCATCAAGGTGTGCTCAAACGTGCCGGGGGCCTCGCAGGACAGGCGCCGCAGCAACGGCCTCTCCAGGTCAGCGAGCTCCAGCAGCCGCGAGCGGGTCAGCAGGCCGAACAGCTGCTCCACCAGGGGGGCCAGCAGCAGGCCGGCCATCAACAGGCCCCCCAGCAGAACGGCCTCACCCAGCAGGTCCACCTGGGCCAGCTGGCCCCGGCCCTGCAGCAGCAGGGCCTGCAGCAACACAGCGCCGCTGGGCAACAGCACCGCCAGTTGCAGCAGCTCGGCCCGGCTGCGCTGGCGACCGGCGGCGATGGCGCCGGCGGCGGCCACCGCCGTCGCCAACAGCAGCCGCAGATCGGCCACACCACCCAAAGGCAAGGGCAGCAGCAGGCACGAGACCGCCAACCAGCTGAGACCGGCCGCCGTGCCCAGGCCCTGGGCCAGCAGCAGGGTCGGCGGCACCAGCAGCACCAGGGGACTGGCCAGGGGACCCAGCCACAGGCAGACCCCCTGGGCAATCAGCAGCACCCCCAGGGCCAGCAGGGCCTGCCGGGGTTCCAGGCAGGCCCGCCAACGCCGCAGCAACAACACCATCACCGCCGCGGCCGCCAAGCCCTGGCCAAAGGCCAACAGCCAGGCCAGGGGCCGGGGACGGCGATTGACCAGCCCGAAGTAATCGAGCACATCGAGGGCCTGGGGACTGACGGGTTCGCCCTGGCGGGTGATCAGGTCCCCTTGGTTGATCTGCAGGGTCGGAATGCCCTGTTGGGTGATCAGAGCCTCGATGCGCCGCTGGCTCAGGGCGGGATCCGACCGCAGGTTGGCCTGTCCCAGCAGCGAACGGGTCAACAGCCGGGCCCCCAGGTCCCGGCCCGCTGGGGGCAGGGTCTCGAGCTGCAGGCTGGCTGCGTTGAGCAACTGGCCTTCGGCCA
>JBJOHB010000225.1:0-5480 GCA_046047915.1 Cyanobacteriota bacterium | reverse complement strand
CGGCCTCAGCGGCGAGGCGCTGCTCGAGGCCGAAATCGGCTGGTGGGGCGAGCGGATCAGCGAAACCTTTGCCGCCCTGAGCCTGCCGCCGCCGGACGCCGCCCTGCAGCGCGCCCTGTTCGAGCACTTTGCCCAGCCTGAGCGCTGGCGGGTCTACAGCGAGGTTGCCGCCCAGTTGACGGCGTGGCGCCAGGCGGGGTTGCGGCTGGCTGTGGTCAGCAATTTCGACAGCCGCCTGCATGGACTGCTGCAGGCGCTGGGACTGATGGCCCAGCTCGATGCCGTGGTGATCTCGAGCGAGATCGGTGCCGCCAAACCCGATCCCAGGCCGTTGCAGCTGGCGCTGGCCACCCTCGAACTGACGCCCGATCAGGCCTGGCACATCGGCGACAGCCCCGACGATGTGGCCGCCGCCCGGGGCGCTGGGGTGCGCTGCGTGCGGATCGACCGGGACCGCCCCATACAAACCCCCCATCACCGATCGGCCATGTCAGGATAGAAATGTCTGTCTGCTGACCTGTCATGGCACTGCAACTGGGCGACACCGTGCCCGACTTCACCCAGAGCTCCCAGCTGGGTCCGATCAACCTCTACGACTTTGCCGGTGACAGCTGGGTGGTGCTGTTCTCCCACCCTGCCGATTACACCCCGGTGTGCACCACCGAACTGGGTGAGGTGTCGCGCCTGCGCCCCGAGTGGGAGAAGCGCAACGTCAAGACCATCGCCCTCAGCGTCGACTCGGCCGAGAGCCACAAGGGCTGGATCTGCGACATCAACGAGACCCAGAACACCACCGTCGACTATCCGATCCTGGCCGACGAAGACAAGACGGTGAGCGATCTCTACGGGATGATCCATCCCAATGCGCTCAACAATCTGACGGTGCGCTCGGTGTTCATCATCGACCCCAACAAGAAACTGCGTCTGCAGATCACCTATCCCGCCAGCACCGGTCGCAACTTTGACGAGATCCTGCGCGTGATCGACTCGCTGCAGCTGACCGACCACCACCAGGTCGCCACCCCGGTCAACTGGAAGGACGGTCAGGACTGCGTGGTGGTGCCGTCGATCCCCACCGACGAGGCCCGCAGCAAGTTTCCCAAGGGCGTCACCGAGATCAAGCCCTACCTGCGCATGACCCCCCAGCCCAACCGCTGAGGCGGCCCAGGCCGGCGACGCGACGCCAGGGGGCCAGAATCCATCTGGTCCCCACCGCGGTGGCCCCAACCCATACCCAAGGATCAACGCGGAACCATGAAGGCCGAACGATGACGCAGTGGTGGCAGTGGCAAGGCAGTTCTGCCGATCAGGACAGCTTCGCGGTCATCGGCGTCGGCCGGTTTGGCAGTGCTGTCTGTACCGAGCTGCTTCGCTTTGGCGCCGAGGTGCTGGCGATCGATGCCAGTCAGCGGGCCATCGATGACCTGCGCCAGCTGGCCCCGGCCATCGAGGCACGGGTCGTGGACTGCACCGACGAAGAGGCACTGCGGGCGGCTGGGGTGCTGGATGTGGCCACGGTGGTGGTGGCGATCAGCGAACCGATCGAGGCCAGCATCACCGCCACCCTGATCGTCAAGGACGGCCAAGGCAGCCAGGTCAGGCAGGTGATCGCCCGCGCCACCAGCGACCTGCACGAAAAGATGCTGCGGCGGGTCGGTGCCGACAAAGTGGTGTTCCCGTCAAAAATGCAGGGAACCCGCCTGGGCATGGAGCTGGTCCGCCCCAACCTGTTGGAGCGGTTGCGCCTCGACGATCGCAACAGCATCGAAGAGATCAAAGTCCCACAGCCCTTTGTCGGGCGCTCCCTGCGGGATCTGAACCTGCGCAAGAACTTCAACGTCAGCGTGCTCGCGGCAGGACCTGAAAACCGGTTGACGGTGAACCCACCGGCATCCCAGGTGCTTCAGGCCGACGAGCTGCTGGTGGTGATGGGCAGCAGCGAAGCCCTGGAAGCCCTGCCCAGCACCTGAGCGCGATGCGGGTGCTGGGACTGATGAGCGGCACCAGCGCCGACGGCGTCGATGCGGTGCTGGTCGAGCTGAACGGGCCCTGCCAACGCCCGCGCTGGCGGCTGCTCGCCAGCGTCGAACAGCCCTATCCGCAGGCGCTGCGACAACGGTTGATCGCTGTGGGGCAGGGCCAAGGGCTCACCACCGGCGAACTGCTGAACCTGAGCGAAGCCGTGACCGAGCAGCAGGCCCTGGCCGCCCGCGCTTGTGACCCAGACGGACGGGCCCAGCTGGTGGGGTGCCATGGCCAGACCGTCTGGCACCGGCCGCCCGCAGCCGGACGCCGCGGCGCCAGCCTGCAGCTGCTGCAAGGCCCCTTGCTGGCTGCGCTGCTGCAACGGCCTGTGGTGTTCGACTTCAGGGCGGCCGACCTGGCGCTGGGGGGGCAGGGCGCGCCTCTGGTGCCCCCGGCCGATGCAGCCCTGCTGGGCCGCGGTGCCGGCTGGCGGGGGGTGCTGAACCTGGGGGGCATCGCCAACATCACGCTGATTCCACCGGCCACAGGGCCCGAGCGTCAGGCGCCGCTGCGGGGCTGGGACTGCGGGCCGGCCAACAGCCTGATCGACCTGGCGGTGCAGCAGCTCAGCGCGGGCAGGCTCAGCCATGACGCCGGCGGGGCCTGGGCGGCCCGCGGCGGCGCCGACGAAGGGCTGATCCAACGCTGGCTGCAGGAGCCCTACCTGCAGCAACGCCCACCCAAATCGACGGGGCGCGAACAGTTCGGCGCCACCGACCTGGCGCGGCGGCTGGCCGCGATGGCCAGCCTCAGTCCTCCGGACCAGCTGGCCACCCTGACCGCGTTCAGCGCGGCCTGCGTGGCCCAGGACCTGCAGCCGCGCCCGCTTGAGCTGCTGGTGGCCGGCGGGGGCGCCCGCAACGCCACCCTCATGGGTGAGCTGCGGCGCCGCTGCCGGGGCACGATCGTGCGGCCCCTGGCCGAGCTGGGGATCGGCAGTCAGCAGCGCGAAGCCCTGGCGTTTGCGCTGCTGGCCTGGTGGCACCAGCGCCGCCACTGCAGCAATGCGCCGTCGGTCACCGGCGCCCGTGCCCGGGCGGTGCTGGGGGTGTGCGCCTGGCCGCCAGGCTCAGCCAGACCGCCCTGCTCAGCTGGGACGCTGCAGCCTTAAGCGGCGGGGGGCACCCCGCAGGCGATCCTGGCGCTGCTGCTGCTGCTCGAGGGCGGCGCGAAACCGATCGGTGCCGCCGGCACCCGCCTGGCGCAGTTGCTGTTCAAACCGCTCGACCCCCTGCTGAATCAGCACCTTGGCCATGTTGCTGACGGTGCGCGACTCGGTCTCGGCCAGATCGGCCAGGCGCTGGCACAGGTCCTCAGGCAACACCACCTGAATGCGCGGCGATTTGGGCCGGCCACTGGATGAGTTCTGGCGCGTCGGCACGGCCGCCTGGAGCCTGCGGGATACGGTCGAGTGTACAGAGATGCGCAAGGGTAGTATCCAGCACTATGCTTGTGGACAGCGTCCTCCTTGCTCCCGCAGCGATGGCCACCCTTCCCCGCACCACAGGCCAGGGCCTCCAGCCCAAAGCCACCGCTCCATCCCCGGCTGCCAGCACCCGCCGCCGCAAGCGCCGCACCGCCGAGCGCAGCGATGTGCTGGTTTCGGCCGTGATCAGCACCTATCTGCTGACCCACCTGCACCACGTGCTGCAACGGGCCGAATACGGCGCCGAGCAGGACGGCAACCAGACCCTGGCGGGCAACTATGCCCAGCTGCGCAAGGTGCTCTGCCTCGATGCCCGCAGCATGGAAGACGCTTCAGCCTGTGGAGAAGCCGAAGTCGCAGGGCACAAAGCCGCCTGAAGCCATAAGGTCTGGGAACAACGGCCCCATCCCATGACCGCCAGCAGCAGCGGCAACGCCGCCGAGCTCTACAACCTGATCAGCGCAGAGCGTGATCTGACCCAGTCGCTGTTTCGCCAGGCCCTGCAGGACCCGTCAGGCGCCCTGGCCAGGATCGTCGAACTGGGCGAGCGGCACAACCTGCCGGTCAGCGTCGAGGAGGTCAGGGCCCATATCGCCTCGCTCGACGATCCGGCCAGCAAGCAGTGGCTGCTCAAAGCGCGGGGCGGACTCTGAACGGCGCTGCCGCTGACCGGCTCCGCCACCCTGGGCCCAGCTAAAGAACAGCCAGTAGCTGACGATCGCCAGACCTGCGGCCACCACCAGGGCCGCCACCTGCTCGAGGCGTTTGATCATCGTGGCGCCCGGACCTGCGTGGGACTCCAGTCTGGCTGAGCGGGATGATGGCCTCTGCCATGCCCTCGCCGCCGTGCTGCGCCTCGAAAAGATCAGCAAGATCTACCCCACCGGCGAGGTGCTGCGCGATGTGACCTGGGAGGTCAAGCCGGGCGATCGCATCGGCCTGGTCGGGGTCAACGGCGCCGGCAAATCGACCCAGATGCGGATCATCGCCGGCCTCGAAGAACCCAGCAGTGGCCAGGTGGTGCGCCAGGGCAACCCTCGCATCGCCTACCTGCAGCAGGAGTTTGACGTCGACCCCCAGCGCACGGTGCGGGCCGAGCTGTTTCAGGCCTTTGGCGAGGCGGCCGAGGTGCGCACCCGCACCAGCGCCGTCGAGACGGAAATGGCCAGCGACAAAGCCGCCGCAGACCCCGACCACCTCGAAGAGCTGATCCACGAGCTGGGCCACCTGCACGAGCGCTTTGAAGCGCTGCACGGCTACGAGCTCGAGGCCCGCATCGACAAGCTGCTGCCCACAATCGGCTTTACCCCAGAGGGGGCCGAGCAGCTGGTGGCCGACTATTCGGGCGGCTGGCAGATGCGCATCGCCCTGGGCAAGATCCTGCTGCAGGAGCCCGATCTGCTGCTGCTCGACGAACCCACCAACCACCTGGACGTCGAGACGATCCAGTGGCTGGAGGGCTACCTGCTCGAGCAAAGCGCCGCCCTGGTGGTGATCAGCCACGACCGCACCTTTTTGGATCGGGTCTGCAACCAGATCGTCGAGACCGAGCGCGGCATCTCGCGCACCTACCTGGGCAATTACAGCCAGCACCTCGAGCAGAAGGCGCTCGAACGCGAAGCCACCCAGGCGGCGTTTGAGCGACAGCAGAAGGAGCTGGCCGAACAGCAGGCCTACATCGACCGCTTCAGGGCCAGCGCCACCCGCTCGACCCAGGCCAAAAGCCGCGAAAAGCTGCTCGACAAGGTCGAGCGCGTCGAGGCCCCGATCGAAACCGTGGGGGGCCCTCGCTTTCGCTTTCCCGAGCCGCCGCGCTCGGGCCGGCTGGTGGCCGAGATCAAGGACCTCTGCCACAGCTACGGCGAGCAGATCCTGTTTTTAGGGGCCCAGCTCGAGATCGAGCGGGGCGACCGCATCGCCTTTGTCGGCCCCAACGGCGCCGGCAAGTCGACGCTGCTGCGGCTGATCATGGGCACCGAAACCGCCGACGAGGGGGTGGCCCGCCTGGGCGAGCACAACGTGATCGCCG
>JBJOHB010000224.1:0-30035 GCA_046047915.1 Cyanobacteriota bacterium | reverse complement strand
CTGATTTGATCAGGCATCAAGCTAAGCAAATTTTGGAGCTGAGTGATGATGAGCTGGAGGGTGCTTCTGGTGGGACTGCGTCAGCTACCCTCGCGTGTAACCGTACTTGTAGGTGTCCGGGTACGGTGCAGTCAGGTGATTTCGGCTGCTGACCTGCCCGTGTTGCTGGCTTGATGAGTTTGTTTGTTGTTGATCTTGAAAGTTACACCATAAGTCTCTGCCACCATAGAGGGTTTTATTTCATCAACAACACCAGGCACTCTCAAAAGCACATTCAATATCTGGCACCATTGCAGCTCGTTCAACTGGTTTACCCGCCTTCAATCGCACTGCCATCAACACCCGGCAACAACCGAACGTCCCAAAGCACAACAAAGCCAAGTTCCGTTTCCACAACCACGCCCACGGCAACTCGCCTTCGGGTTGGCGTTTCACCAGCAGGCAGCCAATGAGCTCGGGGGCGACCAGCTCCGCAGGGCGGGCGAAGAAGGCTTGGGGAAGAGCTGGGAGGTATTGGGCGGGCGTGGTGGCTATGGGAGTGGCTGGATCAGGAAGTACTACGGGATACTGACGGGGGGTGGCAGAGGGGCTATTGATGGGGAGTTGTTGCGGTTTCACGCAATGTCAGAAGAACAACTCACAGCCCTGCTTGCCAAGCTCAAGGACGATGCGGGGCTTCTGGAGAAGCTCAAGAGTGCTGCTGATCTTGATGCCGCCGTGGGGATTGTAAAGGAAGCTGGGTTTGAGGTGAGTAAAGCAGATTGGCTCAAGCATCAAGCCAAGCTGACCTTGAAGCTGAGCGATGAGGAGCTGGACAGGGTGGCTGGTGGTGCACAGGGACCGGCATTGGTGTGTATGTTCGAGAATACACGTAGCACGGTTGGTCAGGTTGGTTGTGAAGGTCATATCGTATCAATTAATGTAATTACTGAGCGCTGTTGAGTAGATTACTAAGAATTTTTATTTATCATAAAATTGGAATCATATACCCCCAAAGCCCCCTGCCCCACAGGGGCTTTTTATTTCTTCAACAACACCAGGAACAGGCAAAAGTGCATTGAATACCTGGCACTATTGCATCGAAAGAAGCATTTTCTGTCTTGGTTGTCTAGTGGCTCCCTAGTCCAGCTCAAGGTCACCGATGAGGTCGCCCAGGTGCTCCAACACGGGGTAGACCTCTATCTCATCTGGCTGGATTAGCTCATCGAGCTGTTGGTACAACGCCCACAGGCGCTGCACGCGTTCTGTGTTGTCCATGCTGTGCCATGGGGCGCTAGCTGCTGCGCTCGCCCATCGGCGCATTGACTATAGCGCAGACGACCCCCGATAGCATGAAGTGAATGGGGGTCTTTTTATGGTTTCCAAGTTGCCCAGTACAAGGCGATTGCTGGCTGAGGTAGTGCTCAGGGACCTCGCCGCTGAAGCGCGTTACGAGCGTGCGCTGGCACGCTTTGCGCCTGATGATGATGAGCCGCGCTGTCCTGAAGCTGACCCTATGGCATCAGCTCAGAGCCGTCGTCTGCCTGTGGAGGTGCATTGAAATGACAGACCTTGATACTCAAATTGATGCCGCCCATCGGCAGGCTGAAGCGACTGAGCAGCAAGCGCGGCAGATTGAGGCTCGCATCATCAAAACAGGTGCGACGCTGCCCCTACGGCAATACGGAACGCCTGTCTCCAGCGAATCGCTCAAACAAAACCTCACCACCCGCGCGCTCATCTGCAAACGGGACCCCGCACTGGCGAGCTTTCTCGGCTTGCAAGATGGCAGCTACCGCCGAGATGAAGAGCAGCGAGAGGCAATGGCGCTGCGGGCTGAAGCCTTGAAGCTCCAGACCGACCGTCTGCGGCAGGTGAACGCTGCCAGCGCCAAATACCGCGAGCAACAGCAGCTCGCAGGGGTTAACCCGCTGACCAATCGCCGCTGGGGGTTGTGATGCTGAGCAGACCCCACCCGACCCACGGTTGGTTGTATCTCCAGCCCGCAGACTGGCGAGCCACATTGCAGCGGCAGGTTGAAGAACGCGACCGCTTGGATGACATCGCCCACAGCGGACCAGCGCCTGAGTTTCTGACGTGGGTGGCAACCCAACAGCTCCCTGCACTGGCGCGGAATCAGTATTACCGGAACCAGTTCCATGACCGTATCGCGGAGCTGCAACTACGGCTCGGCAACCTGCAGAAACAAATCGAAGGCGGCAGGCTGGACCTAGAGCCCGTGGCAGGCATTACCCGCCGTGAGATCCGCGAGCTGCAGGACCTAATGGCAGCGGAGGTGGTGGCATGAGTGAATCCATCATTGATTACGTCTGCCGGGTCACTGACCAACGCCGGACCATCACGCCGCAAAAGGTCTTCGATGCCATCCAAGAGGTCGGCATGCCGCCATCGGTGCGGGTTGCCCTGATCGAGCGCCTCAAGGCCGCAGGGGTGCTCTGATGGCACGCGCCGAGACCCACCACAGGCGGCAGGAAGCGCTCAGGCTCCTGGGTGAGGGGTACGGCTGCAGCGAACTGGTGTCCAAGCTGGCCGAACAGTGGGGGTGCAGCAGGCGCACCGCCCGGCGATACGTTGCCGCTGCCCATGCCGCTCTGGTGGAAGACCTAACGCCAGTTCAGGCATCGGACATGCTCGCCACCATCGTTGGCAGGCTTGAGCGGTTGGCACGCAAGGCGGAAGCTGATGGCCAATATGCCGCTGCTGTGGGCGCTTGCCGGTCGCTGCTGGACGCGGTGGTGGAGCCCAACCGCAGCCACCACCGGCCAATGGTGAAGCGATGGACCTGAACGACGCCCTGCTGGCGCTGGAGCACCAGGCGGCGGTGGTTGCCAGCTTCCTTGACTTTGACGACGAGGAACTGCTCCAGCGAGTTGCTGATGGTTGGGCGCCGGTGCCCGACGGCTACCAGGCGCCGCCGATTGTCAGGCGCCGCTGGCGGCGGCAATGGGTTAGCTGGCTGCGTGACTGCGCTGAGCGATGGGAGGCAAGGCCGGTGGAAGGCCTGGACTTGTGGTGAGCAACTGACACAACCCCACTAAGACGGCATAAGACTGGACACGGCTGAGCACGAAGGTGGACCAATACCCCTCTGGTATGTGGGTTGAGTCGCAGCATTTGCGACAGGTAAGGCAAGGCGGGAACTGGAGCCAGTGCCACAGCTCCGCCTGCGTACCTGTCTTGTGAGCAATGGCTCAGGTGGCATCCGGTATTGAGATACCGGCAGCAGCAGCGCGACGGGCAGCAGCGGCTTCCAAAGATTGCAGCATCTCAGTCGCATCTTTGTCGCTCCAGTCGCTGAAGTCGGCGTTCGGCTTTAACTCGCGTAGCCGCGCGTCGATGACTTGGCGGGGGCGCACAACCTGCACAACCTGCACAACCCCTTCCGGCTGAGGTTGTGCAGGGCTAAATCCATTGCAGCCACAAGGTTCTAAGGATGGGTGCACAACCTGCACAACCTGTTTGGCCGCACTTACAGGGGCGGGGGGTGCTGTCGCTATTTCTGCTGCCTGCTCACACCCACCTTTCGATTTTTTTGACGAAATAGGTTGTGCAGGTTGTGCAGTGGGCTGAGAGTCGTTCGCCTGCAATCGTTTTGGTGGCGCACAACCCTCCCCGCTGAGGTTGTGCAGAGGTTGTGCAGGTTGTGCAGGACTCCAGAGCCTGCTCCGCTTGCCATCTTCAGTGGTGGACGGGTTTTTGGCCTTGTCGAACCCCAGTTGCCTTAGCAGAGGCGCGAGTCTGGTTTCGTCAGCACGGGTGATTTGCTCTCGTTGCTTCAGACCCGCCATCTCCAATGCCTTAGCGGTGCTGAACGGCGACTGCCATTTGCGGCGGTTGTCCTCGATGGCGCCCCGGAGCAGTTCCAGCCACGGGTCGGAATGGGTGAAGGTTTCGTTTTGGATCTCAGAGAGGGCTTCTTGTGCACGCGTGAGCATCGGCAGCTCGTTGGCTCGGTAGCCGGCGACAGCCGCCTTCCAGATGCCATCACGGGCAGCTTGTAAGCCATCGCGGTCAAGGGGCTCTGTACCGGCGATAGGAACCACCCAATAGCGACGGTTGCCGTTGTCATCCCGTAGGAAGGCGTCTTCGTTCACGGTGCCGCAGAACACGGAGCCTCGGCGATGAGGTTCGTTGTTCTTCCCGTATGGAGCGCGAAAGTTGTCGGTAGTGATTGTGATGAGGTTTTTCATGTGACCCGCGCTGCGCTTGCCCGTGTGACATTCCAGCTCCCCCATCTCGAAGATCCAGCAGCTATGAACGTTCAATAGAAAGTCTTTGTAGCCATCAGGCGCAGTGCTGTTGAACCAATCCGATGAGGCAAGTGCCTTGAAGCTGGTCGTCTTCCCGATGCCCTGATGGCGGCTCTGGAGCACTAAGCAATAGTCCATTTGGCAGCCGGGCTCCATCGCTCGCCATACGGCGCCAATCAGCCACTTCCGCACCATTGCAACGTGAAGCGGGTCCTTAGAGCGGAAGAACTTGGGCGCCACGTCGTCGAGGTCGAAGGTGGTGGTGTTGGGGTCCTGCTCCAAGCGCAGCAGGTATTGCCGTACCGGGTGGAAGCTCTGGTGACGGGCAACGTGACAGATGGCATTGATGACAGGTCTTTCGCCAATCACCCAACCTTTCTGGCTGAGCAGGACGTAGGCGGAGTTCATGTCGGCATCGCGCATTGCCACCCAGCCGCAGGTGGTTTCCACCTCGACGAACATCGTCATCTCGTTGAACCGGAGGTGCGGCGGCTGGGCTTCCAGCAGGTCAGCGAGATAGCCAACTGATAGCCCGCTTGACTTTTTGTCTCCGGTTTCCTCGTCAACCACCCAGCCATCGGGAAGCTGGCCGATAAAACCGGCGATGCTTGCAGGCGGTGCTGCCGCTGCTGTTCCTGTTCCCCGCGTGCGCGGGGAAGGCTTGCTGCTTTTGGCTTGCCGTGGCTTGTGAAGCACAAACAAAGACCGCTCGCCAAAACTGTCGTGCTCCTCGGTGCGGACATATCCCCAGGTGCGGCCATCGGTGCCGGTGATGAGCTCGCCGGTCTTACTGCAGTCCGGCGCCGACCTTGTTTCCCCGTGGTAACACCAGACGGAATCGCCTGACTGGTGGATGCTGCAGGCGCCGGAGTGATCGCGGCCGCACATCGGGCACGGTTGCCCCTGGCTGCTGTTGCTCCAGGCGTTGGAGCTGGCCTTGAAGGCGTGTTTTTTGGTGGCTGACTGCGGGGATACCTGCCGCCGGGTTGGTGGCTTCAACGGGCGCTCGCCGCAGAACACACCGGTCAACAGCTCAAACCATTCAGATGGCAACGGTTGTGCGTCTGCAGGCTGCCGCCCTAACCAGGCGTATTGGTCGTCGTTTTCGGTGTAGTTCGATTCCTTTGTGTAGTGCTGCCCGAGCACCACGATTTGCGTGCCGGGCTTGGCGAACACCGCCAGTTCCTGCCCGTCAATCTTGACGGTTTTGCCACCAGCCACCAGCGTCGCTTTCTGCTCTGGCGTCACGGTGAACACCAGCTTCAGCCGTTCGCTGTTACTGGTCCTCACAATGCGCCAAGTGTCGGCGGTGTAGGGCTCGCAGCCGTGGCGTTGGCAGAACGCGGCAGCAGCTGCGCCGTCGATGTCGATGGCGATGTGACCAGGCGCAGCACCGATGTGCCAGCAGACGCACTCAGGAGCTGCAGTCTGTAACTGGTCAATGCTCAGACCGTGGTGCTCCTCCCATTCATTGCCGACAAGAGGTCTCTTGTCGCAGGCGCCTGGCAGCAGTGGACCGATGCCGCCCAGAAGCGGCAGGCTGTCCACTAGCCACCAACCTGGCTGGAAGGATTCCAGTGCATTGTTCGATTCGCGTACCTGCAGTGACGACAGCGTGACGCTGCCTTCTGCTGTCTTATCGCCACGGTCTAATGCGGCTTCTGGGGCTGTTTTTTGAGACTGAGTGGCGTCCTCCACAGGTACGCCTGTCCAAGGTTGAACGCTGTCTTTGTCCAAGACAGGTTGAGAAGGGGCAGTGCCTACGATGTGATTGGAGTTATCCATCGAGCGCCCGCCCTGCACGGCGGGCTTTTTCATGCCACTGCCTCCAGAGCGCTGAAGGACTCAACGGCACTTACGGGCACTCTTTGAAAGTCTGTAAAGGCTTGGTCGGTTGCCTCTGGAAACCATTGGAGGGGAGCTCCTGTGGTGAGGCCCCCATAGCGATAGTGAGCGCCTTCTTGAAAGGGTGAACGTTGTTGCTTGCGAAGACGTAAAAGGGTTTTGGGGTGGATGCCAAGGCGCTCGGCCATGGCGGCAGTGTCAACCCAAATGCGGGTGCTTGACATGGTGGCAATACCGCAGCCAGCTAGCTGCGGGGTGTGCCGTCCCAGTTCTCGTGATGCAGAAGCTCAGCCTGAAGGACTCGCGCAAACTTGAGCAGTTTTGCTCGCTCTTTGCGGGAAACCGAGTCACTAGGACCGGCCATTTCAAGGTCTGCTAAGCGGACCTTGCGCTTGCTCCACCGCCTAACCCACGCTTCAACGGCGGTTCTATTGATCCCGTGTGGGGTCAACAGCTCAAAGCGAGTCGGAATTGGCCGATGGGGAGCCTGCATCTCCGATGGGAGGACAGCTTTTCGGTTCGATCCCTCGGCACGGACGCTGGGCGTGCGTGTTCCCGACTTCACGGCGTCACTATAACCACCACCGATGGCGTGTGACTCCCTCAGGTTCCACCAGGGGCAGTGTTGGCCATCTTTTTCTGGAACGCTGCCGCTGTAGTTGCCTCAGATGCCCAGCGATAACTACTGGAGTGCACGGCTACCGAGTGCCCCATCGATGCAGCAACGGCGCCAACCTCGATCTCGTAGCGGTGACATCTCAGCGAATAGGAATCTCGAAAGCTGTAGCTCCTGAGCCATTCACCGCGAGCCTCGCAGCGATCTTTCAGCTCTTGCCATTCAGGCTGGCGCCTTAGGAATTGCTCGACGTAATGCCCGTTGAGCTCACGGGGCTTGCCGTCGCACCCCAGTGGCAGCTCAAGCAAGCCAGCAACCATAGCTCCCACGAGGTTCCAGTGCTGGCTTTCACCGCTGGCGTCCTCAACGGGGCAGGGTTCGATCCAGCGAGGGTCAGTAAAAACACCACCGCAGGACTTCTGGTAGCCACACCACATGCCGAGGCTTCCGTCTTCGCGCTTTTTGGCCTGGATGTACTGGAGCTCAATAGGGCGCAGCCCGTAGAGCGCCAAAAGCCGCAGCACATTTGCCCAACCCGGGTTGCGGGCTTGGACTGCCTCAATCAGATGGATGATCTCGCTGTCTTCAAGGGTTGCCTTGAGGCGTTTTTTGGGCGCCTTCCCCCTCAGCTCTTTGATACTCGCCACGTCAATACGCCAGCAGGACGGAGCTCGGTGGCGAGCTATCGCGTGATCGGTCAGGTTCCTCACGGCAATGCAGCAGGCTGCGCGGCTGGCAGCTTTGCCCTGCCAGCGCTCAAGGGTTTGCCTCAGCAGTTCGTGGCCGTCATTGGGAGCGCCGTGCCTGTTCAGCACTAATAGAGCTTCTTGGACGTAGGGCTCGTAGTTGTCTCTCCAGGTGGCCTCCTTGATCTCGTTGCGGCCTTCCATCAGAGCCGCTTTCAGACCCTTGGCAACGGCATCCCAGTTGGTGCCAGGTCGCATGGTGTCGCTGCTGGCGACGATGGTGTCTAGAGCGCCCCTGAGCGTCTGCTGCTGGCTTTCGACCGACTTGTAGATCCTGGCTACCAGTTGCGTCGCTTTAGCAACAGCGGTTGACTCCCACGGGAGCGGCAGCGTCACCCCCTGAGCTTTCTCTCCGGGGCGGCGGAGCTGCAGGCGGATTTTGCCGTTGGAGTTGGTGATGCTCCATCCCGGCATTCCATTCGTAGCGGCTCGCAGTCCCTGTTCCCAGGACTTTTTGCGGGTGACTGCTGGCATGGACGGAGGTCACTGACCGGGACCAAGCGACCCCGCGTTTGTGCAAATTTTGTGCAAGGACACTCCCATAAGTCAACCCACGCTCCCGAAGATTCCCCGAAACTCCTTGCTGTAGCTCAAGAAAGCCTGTGCAACAATTTTGGGTAAATTTCTATTACCCAAATGACTCATGGGGCCTGGAAGGGCCCTTTAATTTGGATTGAAGAATGGGCGAAAACGGCCGGTGAAGGGACGCCTTGCCCTGGTTGTGATGGCATTGTTCGTCGCCCTCGCGCCACTCTGGGGTTGTCGGTATTCGAGCAAAACCAGGCCCGCGCTGAGCCGCGATCGTTACGACCGCATCGAGGGGCGCTCGCTGGGCGAGGTGGCCCGTCCCCGGCGGCGCGTGTTGAACAATGGTCGGCGTTGATCAGGCTGCAGCCCGGCGCCAGCGGCGACCGATCGCTCCGGTGACGGCACCCAGTAGGCCACCGGCGATGCCGATCAGCGTGCGGATCACCAGGTCGGCAGTCACCAGCACGGCGACCCAGAACCCGAACAGAAAGGCGAGATCAGCCATGGCAGCACCGTCGATCTGGTTGCAAACTAGCGGCGGTCGCCGTGGGGTTCAACGCCTCGAGCGGCGCCAGGTCTGCAGCGCGCGCAGCGCCAGCCACAGAACCCCCAGGCCCACGGCGATCACGAGCAGCACCTTGATCAGATCCGCGAACGGTTCGAGCCACACAGCCACCCGTTTGTAGCCCTCGCCCAGGGCCGAGCCCATCACCGTCAGCAGCAGCACCCAGAGCAGGCTGCCGGCCGTGGTCCAGAACAAAAAGATGCGCTGGGGCATCAGTTCGATCCCGGCCGGCACCGACACCAGGGTGCGAATCCCCGGGATCACCCGTCCCCAGAACACCACCGCCACCCCGTGGCGGTTAAACCAGCGGCGGCTCTGGGCCAGGGCCTGGGGCTCGATTCCCAGCCAGCGGCCGCGGCGGGCCAGCCAGCGCTCGAGCTGTTCTTCATTGACCAGGCGGCCGACGCCATACCAGAACCAGGCCCCCAGGACGGTGCCCACCAGGCCGGCCAGCACGGTGGCGACCAGGTCCAGCTTGCCCTGGTGCACCAGAAAGCCGGCCAGTGGCATCACCACCTCGGACGGGATCGGCGGGATCACGTTCTCAAGCAGCATCACCAGGGCGATGGCCAGATAGCCCAACAGCGGATTGGCTTCCACCGCCTGACTGATCAGCGTTGGCAGGGCATCGATGAACTCAGACAACGTCATCAGGCGGGGGCGGGGGGGTCAGGGTCCGGCATCGGCATGACTCTGCCGGCGCCAGTGCTGAGCGATTTTCTCAGCCTCGAGATAGACAAACAACAGCAGGCTGAAACCGATGCAGGTGAGTAGGTCCACACCGTTGAGCGGTTGGGTGCCAAAGAACTGGGACAGGGGTCGCACGTAAAGCAGCAGCAGCTGCAGCCCCGTGGTCAGCCCCACGGCCCACAGCAGGGCTGGATTGGAGAAGGGATTGATCCGAATCAGCGGCAGCTGGCTGCGGGCCGACAGGGCGTGACCCATCTGCGCCAGGCAGAGGGTGGTGAACACCATCGTGGGCCAGGGACCGTTCCGCTCCGCGGCGATCAGCATCATCGTGATCGTGATCAGGCCGAACACCAGACCGGTGCGCACGATGTAGCGGCCGGTGCCCCTGGCAAAAATCGACTCGCCCGGGGTGGCGGGTTGGTGTTGCATCAGCCCGGGTTCGGCCGGCTCGAGCGCCAGGGCCAGGGCGGGCAGTCCGTCGGTGACCAGGTTCATCCACAGGATCTGCAGGGGTGTCAGCGGGACCCCCACCAGCCCCAGCAGCGGCGTGGCGGCGATGGTGATCAGCTCGCCGACATTGCTGCCCAGGATGTACTTGACGAAGCGGCGGATGTTGGCGACCACCAGCCGCCCCTCTTCGATCGCGTTGACGATGGTGGCGAAGTTGTCGTCGAGCAGCACGATGTCGGCGGCTTCCTTGCTGACATCGGTGCCGGTGATGCCCATGGCCACGCCGATGTGGGCCTGCTTGAGCGCCGGCGCGTCGTTGACGCCATCGCCGGTCATCGCCACGATCTGGCCGGCTGCCTGCAGGGCCTTGACCAGCCGCAGCTTCTGCTCGGGGGGCACCCGGGCGTAAACACTGCACTGGTTCACCACCCCCTGCAGCTGACGGTCATCGAGGCGCTCGAGCTCGCGGCCCAACACCACCGCCGTGTCGATGGCGTCGCTCAGGCCGATCGCCTCGGCGATCGCCCGGGCGGTCAGTGGGTGGTCGCCGGTGATCATCAGCGGCCGAATCCCCGCCTGCCGGCAGGTGGCCACCGCTGCGGCCACCTCGGGCCTGGCCGGGTCGCGCTGGGCCATCACCCCCAGCAGAACCTGCCGTTCGAGCTCGTGGTCCGGGCTCGGGTGATGGGGGGCGCAGGCAAAGGCCAGCAGCCGCAGTCCGCTGGCCGCCAGCTGCTGGGCCTGCTCGAGCCACCACTGCCGTTGGGCGGTTGTGAGGGGCACCACACCGGATCCATCCAGCCAGCGGTCGCAGTGGCCGACGATCACCTCGGGGGCTCCCTTGCTGATCAGCAGGGTGCTCGAGCCCTCCGCCAGGGCACCCAGCGGCGCCTGCAGGCTGCTGTCTGGGTCGTGGATCCAAACCGCCATCAGCTGGCGCTCGGGGCTGAAGGGGATCTCGGCCACGCGCCGGTAGCGGCTGCGCAGCCCGAACCCATCCAGGCCAGCCTTGGCGGCCAGGACCACCAGGGCGCCTTCGGTGGGGTCGCCCAAGACCTCCCAGCCACCGTCACGCTGTTGCTTGAGCTCGGCGTCGCTGCACAACACGCCGGCCTGCAGCAGCAGCAGCTGGGACCCGGCGGCGGCTCCGGCTGTGGCCTGGGGCGGCGGCGTCAGGGCGGTTGCTGACAGCGTGCCGCGCGGGTCATACCCCTGGCCGCTGACCTGCACGCGGCTGGTGCCCAGGCGTAGTTCCTGCACCACCTGCCGGTTCTGGGTGAGGGTGCCGGTCTTGTCCGAGCAGATCACGGTCACCGATCCCAGCCCCTCAACGGCGGGCAGGCGCCGGATCAGGGCAGCCCGGCGCACCATGCGCTGGGTGCCGATCGCTAGGGTCACCGTGATCACCGCCGGCAGGCCCTCGGGCACGATCGCCACCGCCATCGACAGCGCGATCCCCAGCAGGTTGAGCAGGGGCTGTCCCAGCAGCCAACCCCAGACCATCACCACCGCCACCAGCGCCAGGGCTGAGCCCACCAGCCACCGGGCCAGGCCATCGAGCCGTTGTTGCAGGGGCGTTGTACCGGCGTCGGCGCTGTTGATCAGCGCGGCGATCTGACCCAGTTCGGTGGCCATGCCCGTGCCGGTGACCAGGGCCAGGCCGCGGCCCCGTACCACCTCGGTGCCCTGAAACACGCAGTTCTGCCGCTCCAGCACCGGTGTGTCGGCTTCGAGCTGCAGGGCGGCGGTCTTGAACACCGCATCGGTCTCGCCGGTCAGGGCCGATTCGCGCACCCCCAGCTCGGCCACCTCGAGCAACCGCCCGTCGGCCGGCACTCGATCGCCGGCTTCCAGCCGGATCAGATCGCCCCCCACCAGCACCTCGCTGGTGAGCCGCAGCCATTGGCCGTCGCGGCGCACCTGCACCAGGGGCTGGGCCAGGTCGCGCAGGGCCAGCAGCGCTTGCTGGGCTCGACTTTCCTGGGCAAAGCCGAGCAGGGCATTGAGCAACACGATCACCAGGATCGCGATCGCGTCCTTGGGGACGGTCTGCTGGACCAGGTCGATGGCCGCGGAGACCGCAGCCACCAGCAGCAGCAGGATCAGCATCACGTTGCTGAACTGATCCACCAGGATCTTCAGGTTGCTGCGGCCGCTGCCCAGCACCAGCCGGTTGGGCCCGCAACGCTGCAGCCGCGCGGCCGCCTCGGCGCTGCTCAGCCCTTCAGGGCTGCTGCCCAGCTCCTTCAGGCAGGCCTGAGGGCTGAGGCCGTGCCAGGCCGGTGCATGCGTTGACGCCAAGAAGCGGCCTGCCAGCTGGGGGCAAGCCTGAACCTAGAAACAACCGTCGGCGCTGGCTGCCTCAGGGGGTGTAGCCGCTCCAGGTTTTGAGTTCTTCGATCGACTGGACCCCCACCAGACGCTCCTTGCCCTTGAGCTCCCAGGTGGGGAAGGCCTGGATGGCGGCGGCCTGGCAGCGCTCCCGATCGGCCGGCACCTTGTCGCATTCGATGTAGGGCAGCTGTTCAGCGCCCTGCTCGCCGAACAGGGCCTTCTGGCGGCTGCAGGCAGGGCACCACCAGGCTCCAAAGAACAGGGCTCCGATCGCCTTGAGATGGCGGCTCAACGCCAGTTGCTCGGGGTTGGAGGGCGGCAGGGGGGATGCGGTGGTCGCGTCGGGTTGCTCGTTGCCCGTTGCGGTGCCGGCGGCACTGGCCGTCGCTACGGTCCCCAGCAGCAGCACGGTGACGGCGATCAACAGGCCCGAGCGGACCGAAGCCGAGCGATGCATGAACACCTCAGAGTGCAGCTGAAGTTACGGGCAGCGATGGCCCGTGTCCGCCCCCTGTGAGGAAAGGCAAGCGTTCGGGCTTCCGCCCTGCGCTGGGGTGTCGGGCCAGGTCTTTGGGCTGAGAGACTGGGCAAATGGGCGTTAACGGTTACCGCGATTACTTCCAGGTGCTGGGGGTCGACCGCAGCGCTGATGCTGATGCCATCAAAAAGGCTTTCCGCAAGCTGGCGCGTCAGTACCACCCCGACGTCAACCCCAACAACAAGGACGCCGAGGCCAAGTTCAAGGAGATCAGCGAGGCCTACGAGGTGCTCTCGGACCCGCAGAAGCGGCGCCGCTACGAGCAGTTCGGCCAGTACTGGAATCAGGCGGGAGCAGCCGGCGGCGGCGGGGCCGGGTTTGACGTTGATTTCGGGCGTTACGGGAATTTCGACGACTTCATCAACGACCTGCTCGGTCGCTTCGGCGGCGGTGGGGGCCCTGGCTTTTCGGCAGGCCCAGGTGGGTTCGGCTTTGGCTCAGGCTTCCCCGGCGGCTTCGGATCGGGATTCCCCGGAGCCGGCGCCCAGGCCCCCCGGGGTGCTGCCGCCAACCTCGATGCCGAAGCGACGATCAGCCTCAGTTTTGCCGATGCCTTTCGGGGCTGTGAACGGACCCTGGCGGTCAATGAAGAGCGCGTCCAGGTGCGCATCCCTGCAGGGGTCAAGAACGGCAGCCGCCTGCGCCTCAAGGAGAAGGGGAACCTCCAGCCCGGCACCGGTCGCCGCGGTGACCTCTACCTGAATCTGCAGCTGCAGGACCATCCGGTCTGGAAGCTCGACGGCGACCAGCTGCGGGCCGAGTTGCCGCTCAGCATCGATGAACTCGCCCTCGGTGGCGAGGTCCAGGTGGCCACCCCCGACGGCATCGCCGCGGTGCAGGTCCCCGCAGGCATGAGCCTGGGCCGCAGCCTGCGCCTCAAAGGCAAGGGCTGGCCGATCAAGGGGGGGCGCGGCGATCTGTTGCTCACCCCGGTGCTGAAGCTGCCCGATCAGCTCAGCTCCCAGGAGCGCCAGCTGCTGGAGCAGCTGCGCGCTGCACGCAGCCAGGACCCCCGCGCCGATTGGCTCAATGCGGCCAGGCTTTAACGGTGCTCCGTAAGATCCGCCCAGCTTGTCTGGCCCCATGGAGCTGACTTACCGACCCCGCCGGCTGCGCCGCACGCCTGCCCTGCGGGCCATGGTGCGCGAGACCTCCCTGGCGGCCCGCGATTTCATCTACCCCCTGTTCGTCCATGAGGGGGCGGGCAACGAGCCGATCGGCGCCATGCCCGGGGCCCAGCGCTGGAGTCTCGAAAGCCTGGTGGACGAGGTGGGCCGGGCCTGGGACCTGGGCATCCGCTGTGTGGTGCTGTTCCCCAAGGTGGCCGATGGCCTCAAGACCGAGGACGGGGCCGAGTGTTTCAACGAGCACGGCCTGATCCCGCGGGCGATTCGCCGCCTCAAGGAGGTGCACCCCGGCATGGCGATCATGACCGACGTGGCCCTCGATCCCTACAGCTGCGACGGCCACGATGGTCTCGTCAGTGCTGACGGCGTCGTGCTCAACGACGAGACCGTGGCGATCCTGTGCAAGCAGGCCGTGGCCCAGGCCCGGGCCGGCGCTGACCTGATTGGCCCCAGCGACATGATGGATGGGCGCGTCGGCGCGATTCGCGAAGCCCTCGATGAGGAGGGCTTCGAGCACGTCGGCATCATCAGCTACACGGCCAAGTACGCCAGCGCCTATTACGGTCCGTTCCGCGAAGCACTCGACTCGGCCCCCCGCGCGGCCGCCGGCAAGCCGATCCCCAAGGACAAGAGCACCTACCAGATGGATCCGGCCAATGCCCGCGAAGCCATCACCGAGGCCCAGCTCGATGAGCAGGAGGGCTCCGACATCCTGATGGTCAAACCCGGCCTGGCTTATCTCGACATCATCCATCGCCTGCGGGGCGAGACCGAATTGCCGATCGCGGCCTACAACGTCAGCGGCGAGTACGCCATGGTCAAGGCGGCCGCCCAGAACGGCTGGATCGACGAGCGCGCCGTCGTGCTCGAAACCCTGCTCAGCTTCAGGCGGGCCGGGGCCGATCTGATCCTTACTTATCACGCCTGCGATGCAGCCCAGTGGTTGCGCGAAGGCTGAGCTGCTCCCATCGCTGTTTCCTATGGCCCGCTTCCTGCTGCTGTGGGTCCACGGACCCTGGATCGCTGCCTCACTGATGGTGATCCTGGCGTTGCGGCTGCTGATGGCTGAGGACTTCAGCCTTCACGGCCATGGCTGGGGTCTGCTGGGCAGCGCCTCGATCTGCTTTTCGATCGGTTGCGTCTGCAAGGTGTCCTGGGTGCTGGCCCAGCTCAATCGCCGGCGTGCGTCCGCCGAACAGCAGCTCGAACATCTGGTCCTCCACTGAGGCCTGCTGCGATGAGCCGTTCCTCCGTGCTGTTGCTCATCGGTCTTCCCTGGGTCGCCGCCGTGGCCGTGATGCTGATGGTCACCAAGATTCATGCTGGCGGCGGCCGCGTCGAATGGGGTCTGCTGGGCAGCGGTTGCATCTGCTTTTCGATCGGCTGCCTGGCCCGTACCAGCGTCGGTCTGCACGACATGGCGCAGCGGGCAGGGCGGCAGGGCGGCCCGGATCGTCATCGGCCGCGCCCATGAACCATCGGGGCCCACGGTTGCCGGCAGGCTTGGTCAAGGCAGCCGTCGTGGCAGGGGTTGCGGCCGCAGGCTGGTGGCCAGGGTTGGTGCTGGCTGCGCCCCCAGCCAGCACCCTGCCGCCCTCCAAGGGACTGCTGCGCACCCTGGCCGCCTTTGAGCGCGACCTGGCCGAGCTGGATGGAGCCCTGCGCACCAACCCCGCCGCGCTAGTTCGCTTCAATCCGGCGGATCCGGCGCTGCAGGCCCCCCCGGCGGCGGCAGAACCCACCACGGCTGCCGCCGCCCAGCCCCGGCAGGAGCGCGTGCTCACCCTGGGCCAGGCCCTGGCAGTGGCGGTGGCCAACAACCCCGAGCTGGCCGAGCGCCGGGCCCGCATCGCCGAGATGCGAGGCCTCAAACGGTCCGTGCAAGGGCGTTTCTGGCCGCGTCTGGCCCTGCAGCTGGCGGGAGGCTTTGCCCAGCGCAGCGAGGCCAATCAGGTGCTCGAGGCCAATGCTGGCCTGTACCCGAGCGGATCCCCCTTTGTGGTGGAGCCAGGCGGTTGGAACCGCATCCAGTCCAATCTGGGCAACGGCTGGGGCAGCTTGGCCCTCGACTGGGAGCTGATCAGCTTTGAACGGGGCGCCGCCCTGGCCGAGCAGGACCAGCGTCTGGTCGCCAGCCTGCAGCAGTACGGCGATGGCCTGCGCCAGCTGCAGCTGCAGGTCAGCGAGGCTTACTACAGCCTGCAACTGGCCGATCAGCTGCAGCGCATTCGCGGCTCGGTGCTGCGCAACGACACCCTGGTGCGCGACCAGGTGGCGGCGCTGCAGCGCTCTGGCCTGGTGCCGCGGCTCGATCTGCTGCGGGCCGAGGCGGCGTTGCAACAGAGCCGCTTTCGGCTTGAGCAGGCCGATGCCCTGCGCCAGAGCCGGCGCCAGGGCCTAACCAACCTGCTCAACGTGGCCTTTGGCACCGTGCTGCTGGCCCATACCGACGTGGCCCTGCAGCCCCCCTGGCCCCTGCCGCTGGCTGACACCCTGGCGGTCGGTCTGCGGCGTAACCCGGCCCTCGAGCAGCTGGCGGCCGAACGGCAGGCGCTGCTGCGTCAGGCGGACCGCCGCAGCGCCCAGTTGCTGCCCAGCTTGCAGTTGTTTGCCGCCGGCGGGGGCAGCAGCGATGTGCTCACCAAGCCGGTGATCGAGCTCAAGGGGTGCTGCGCTTCAAGCCAGATCCCCCAGCTCGCCAGCCAGAGCGCCGACTGGGTCGCTGGGCTGCGGCTGCACTGGCGGCTGTTCGATGCCGGCGTCTCGAGCGGTGAAGCCCAGGCCAGCCGTGCCGCCGCCGAGGCGGTGCTGCAACGGTTGGCCCGTCAGCGCAACCAGATCCGCCAGGAGCTGGAAACGGCCTTCTATGACTACCGCGCCTCGCTGTCCCAGCTGGCCGCGGCCGAGGCGTCCTACCGGGCGTCCCGGGAGGCCTTTCGCGATGCCCGGGCGCGCTATCAGTTGGGCCTGGCCGATTACACCGACGTCAGCGAGACGGTCACCCTGTTGACACGCTCGATGGAGGGAATCGCTGAAGCGACCACCCTCGCCAACCTCAGTTACGCCCGCATGCTGCGTCAGCTGCAGCCCGTGCCGGCCCAGCCCGAGCCGAGGCCCAGCCTGCCGCTCACGCTTCCGGCGTCGCTATCGCCGCAGGCGGCGGCGCCTCAGCCGTAGCGCGCAGGACCAGCCGTTGACGCAGCGCCAGGCTGCGCCAGGTCAGCAGCACCAGCAGGGCAACGAACCAGAACCACACCTCGGGGGCATTGCTCTGCAACAGCACCAGCAGCAGCAGCACCTCGAGCACCAGAAAGGGCCATTCGCGCTTCATGGCAGGGTCCCTCGCTGGCGTCGACTGGGTTGATCCTGCTGCAGATCCAGCCGGGGCGTGCGGTACGTGCCGGTGAGGTCCCGCAGCACCGGCAGCACATAGCTCAGGGGGGTGCGCCACTCGACGTAGGCGTGGGCCCGCAGGGTCAGGCCCTCCTGGATCGGGAACACACTGCTGCCGTTCGACAGGGTCCAGCGGTAGCCGTCGTCGCTGCGGCCGTTGGGCTGCAGCGCGATGGCGGTGCGGATTACCGGTCCGTTGGCCACCAGCGACTGGGCCAGTGGCGGGTTGCCCATGGTGGTGTTGATGTCCTCGGGGGTGGCCGGCAGCCGGCTCACCTGCTCGACCAGGCCCGCGATGCCGCCGAAGCGGCCGCGCTGCTGCCAGTCGGGCACCACTTCGATGCTTTGGCCGCGCTGCAGGCGCCGGGCATCGGCCGGTTGGAAGTAGGCGACCGCCTGCAGCGCCCGAGCGGCGCCGTTGCCGGTGACGGCCGCGGCACCCAGGGTTCCTAGCCGCTGGCCCGGCTTCACGGTCTGCCCCTTGATCACCTGCAGGTCGAGAACGCTGCCGTCGCGCTTGGCGGTGAGGCGGCCCTCGTAGCGCAGCTTGGCCTCGGTCACCCGCACTTCGCGACGGGTGTTGTCGATGCGAAAGCGGCGCTGTTGCCGTTCGCTGTCGATGTCGAGCTTGATTTTGGTGTAGGCGCTGATCACATCCTTTTCGCGGATGTTCAGCTCGTCGAGCTCCACCAACAGGTGGGTGTTGCGGTCGGAGGTGGCCACCACTTCTTGAGAGAGCGGGGCCACCACCTGCGTCCGGGCCAGATGGTTGAAGTCCGCCACCTTCTGGGCGTAGGTCTGCTGCAGGCGGCGCACCCGCTGCCGTTCGCGCGCCAGTTTGGCCAGGGCCGTCGTGCGCACCTCCCGGGCCGCCTGCAGGCGAATGGCGTCGCGGCGATCGAGGTCGTTGTTGATCTGTTCGAGCTCGCGCAGATCCCGTTGCTGCCGCTCCAGCTGTTGTTCGAGTGCCGGCTGATCCAGCACCATCAGCACCTGGCCCCGACGCACCCGATCCCCCACCTTGACGTTCAGCTCACGGATCTGGCCTTCGGCGCGGCTGTCCAGCACCGTGGCGCCGCCGGGGACGATCACCACGCCGCGGCCGATCACTTCGGTCGGCACCGGCCAGACCAGGACCCACAGGGCTGTGAGGCCGCCCAGGCCGATCTGGCTGAGCAGCACCTGGCCTTCGTCATCGCGGGCCTGGCGCGCAAGCCAGTCGATCAGGGCCTGAGCCGTCAGCACCGGTCGTCCCGCGGGCCCCATGATTCTCGACATGATTGGGGCCTGGACAGCTGCAATTGACAATGGAAGGATCGTCGATCGAGTCCATGCCCGCCAGTCATCGACTTGGCCATGTCGCGCTGCGGGTGCAGGACATGGAGCGTGCCAAAGGGTTCTACACAGCCTTGGGGTTGCGCCTCACCTGGGATGCACCCGACTGGGCCTACCTGCAGTCGCCGCTGACCGGTGACGGCATCGCCCTGCTCGGTCCGGAGTATCGCGTCGCAGGTCCCCATTTCGCCTTCCATTTCAGCGATCGTGCCGATGTGGACCGGGTGCATGCCGCCCTGCAGGCCGCCGGCCATCCCTGCGGCCCCGTGCACGACCACCGGGATGGCACCGCCTCGTTTTACCTGCAGGATCCCGAAGGCAATTGGTTGGAGATTCTCTACGAACCCGAGGCGGGGATCCCCTCGAATGTGCCGGGCCAGCAGGCCATCGCCGCCCCTTGGATCGCGGCCGGGTGAATCCAGAAGCCGAAACCCTCGAGCTGCTCGAGTGGCCGCGGCTGGCCGAGCAGGTGGCTGCGTTCGCCAGCACGGCAGCCGGCCGCAGTCACACGCTGGCGTTGCCGCTGGCGGCTTCGTTGCCGCTCAGCCGGGACTGGCTGGCCGAAACCGGGGAGCTGTTGGGCCTTGATGGGGTCCTCGACGGCGGGCTCAGTTTTGACGGTGTGGTCGACATCGGCCCGTTGCTGCTGCGCTGTGCCAAAGGCGGTGTCGCCAGCGGCGAGGCCCTGTTGGAGCTGGCCCAGACCCTGGCGGCCGCCCGGCGGTTGCGCCGGCAGATCGACGATGCCGAGCTCAGGCCCCGCACCACTGCCCTGGTGGCCCAGCTGCGGACCCTGCCCGAGCTCGAGCAGCGCCTGCGCTTCTGCCTCGAAGAGGGGGGGCGGGTGGCAGACCGGGCCAGTCCGCCGCTGGCGGGGTTGCGCCGTCAGCTGCAGGGGGTGCGCGCCGAGCGCCGCGAACGGCTGCAAGAGCTGTTGCGACGCTATGCCCCACTGCTGCAGGACACCGTCATTGCCACCCGCAGCGACCGCCCTGTGCTGGCGGTCAAGGCCGGTGCGGCTGCCCAGTTGCCCGGCCTGGTGCACGACAGTTCGGCCTCGGGCAGCACCGTGTTCATTGAGCCCCAGGCGGTGGTGGGCCTGGGCAACCGCATCCGTGAGCTCGAGGCGCAGGAGCGCGAGCTCGAGCTGGCGGTGCTGCAAGAGCTGAGCGCACTGGTGGGCGAGCAGGCCGAGCCCTTGACCCAGCTGCAGCAGGTGCTGGTGCAGCTGGATGCGGCCCTGGCCCGTGCCCGCTATGGCGCCTGGCTCGGGGCTGTCCGCCCCGAGCTTGAGGCCGACCCCCAGGCGGCCTTTGAACTGCGCGACCTGCGCCATCCGTTGCTGCTTTGGCTGCAGCGGCGTCAGGGCGGCCAGGCGGTGGTGCCCGTCAGCCTCACCGTCAGCGCCCAGCTGCGGGTGGTGGCGATCACCGGCCCCAACACCGGCGGCAAGACCGTCACCCTCAAGAGCCTGGGCCTGGCGGCGCTGATGGCCCGTGCCGGCCTGTACCTGCCCTGCAGCGGCACACCTCGCCTGCCGTGGTGCGCGCTGGTGTTGGCCGACATCGGTGACGAACAGTCCCTGCAGCAGAACCTCTCGACCTTCAGCGGACACATCCGGCGCATCGCCCGCATCCTTGAAGCGCTGGCGGCTCCCCTGCAGGGCGCCTCGCTGGTGCTGCTCGATGAGGTCGGTGCCGGCACCGATCCCCAGGAGGGGTCAGCCCTGGCGGCGGCCCTGCTCAAGCACCTGGCCGATCGCGCCCGGCTGACGATCGCCACCACGCACTTTGGCGAGCTCAAGGCGCTCAAATACGGCGATCCCCGCTTTGAAAATGCCTCGGTGGGGTTCGATGCCGAAACCCTGGCACCCACCTACCGGCTGCAGTGGGGGATCCCCGGGCGCAGCAACGCCCTGGCGATCGCCCGCCGGCTCGGCCTGCTCGAGCCGGTGCTGCAGCAGGCCGAAGCCCAGCTGGCACCGCTGGCCGCCGGCGATGTGAACCAGGTGATCGCCGGCCTTGAGGACGAGCGCCAGCGCCAGCAGGAGGCCGCCGAGGAGGCGGCAGTCCTGCTGGCCCGCACCGAGCTGTTGCACGACGAACTGCTGCTGCGCTGGGAGCAGCAGCAACAGCAGAGCGCCGAGCTGCAGGAACAGCGCAGGCAGCAGCTTGAACGCTCGATCCGCCAGGGGCAAAAGGAGGTGCGCCGGATCATCCGCCGCCTGCGTCAGGGGGATGGTCGGGCGGCCCCTAACACCGCCGAACTGGGCGAGTCAGCTCGCCAGGCCGGTCAGCGGCTCCGCCAGCTCGAACAGCAGCACCGCCCGGCTTCCGAGCGGCGCGAGCACCAGGGTTGGATGCCGGCGGTCGGCGATCGCGTGCGGGTGCTCTCGCTGGGCAAGGCTGCCGAGGTGCTGGCGATCGCCGCCGACGGGCGTGAGCTCACGGTGCGCTGCGGTCCGATGCGGCTGACGCTCGAGCTGGCCGGCATCGAGGGCCTGCAGGGCGAAAAGCCTTCACCCCCGCCCCCCCCTCGGGTGCAGGTGTCCGGTGTCACCGCCGTCCGCGGCCAGGGACCGGCGGTGCGCAGCGAACGCAACACCGTCGACGTGCGCGGCCTGCGGGTCCATGAAGCTGAGGCCGCCGTTGAGGAGCATCTGCGCGGCACCAACGGACCGGTGTGGGTGATCCACGGCATCGGCACCGGCAAGCTCAAGCGCGGCCTGCGTCAGTGGCTGACCACGGTTCCCTACGTCGAGCGCGTTACCGATGCCGACCAGGGCGACGGCGGCCCGGGCTGCACGGTCATCTACCTGCGCTGAGCGGCGGCAGGGTGGGACCACCCGGCCCGGTGGCGGTGGCCGGGCGTGGCCGGGGCAGGGCATTTCCCTGGCCATCAAAGAAGCGCCAGCCCTCGGCGTCCACCTCGAGGTGCACCGTCTCGCCAGGTTGCAGGCTGCGCTGGGGATCACTGCGCACCTGCACCAGGTGGTTGCCCTCCTGCAGGCGGCAGGTCAGCAGCTGTTCATTGCCCAGGGCTTCGACATGGCAGACCTCCGCGGCCAGGTTGCGGTTGGTGGCCGGCGCCAGCCGCAGGTGCTCGGGCCGCAGTCCGGCCATCAGGTCGGCGGGCCCGCGCCACTGGTTCAGGGCCTCGGCCGTGGCGCCGGCGGGCACAAAGCGGTGCCCACCCAGTTGAATCTGCCCCTGGCTGAGCAGGGTCACCGGCAGCAGGTTCATTGGCGGGCTGCCGATGAACTGGGCCACGAACAGGTTGGCGGGCCACTGGTAGAGCTCCATCGGGGTGCCCAGTTGCTGCAGATGACCGGCATTGAGCACGGCGATGCGATGGCCCATCGTCATCGCTTCGACCTGGTCATGGGTCACGTACAGGGTGGTGGTCCCCAGGCGTCGCTGCAGGGCCACGATCTGGGCGCGGGTCCCCGTGCGCAACTTGGCGTCCAGGTTGCTCAGCGGCTCGTCCATCAGGAAGACCGCCGGCTGGCGGGCGATGGCCCGGCCCAGGGCCACCCGCTGCTTCTGACCGCCTGACAGCTCCTTGGGGCGCCGGGACAACAACGCCTCCAGTTCGAGACTGGCGGCCACCTCGGCGATGCGCTGCTCGATCCGCTGTTCGCGGGGCGAACGCACCTGCAGGGCCGCTGGCAGGGGCCTGGACAGCCGGTGCAGGCTGTCCTGCAGCTGGGCCAGGGGGCTGCGGGGCGTGCTGCGCCGCAGGCCAAAGCTGATGTTGTCGGCCACGCTCAGGTGCGGGTAGAGCGCGTAGCTCTGGAACACCATCGCCACATCGCGGGCGGCGGGCCGCAGCCGGCTGACCGGGCGACCGCCGACAAAGATTTCGCCCGTGGTCGGTTGTTCCAATCCCGCCAGCAGGCGCAGCAGGGTGCTCTTGCCACAGCCCGAGGGGCCGACCAGCACCAGGAACTCGCCGTCGTCGATGCTGAGATCCAGGTTCTGCAGCACGGACACACCCGTCTGCTGCCGGCCGGCCGAGGGCCGCGGCGGGTAGGTCTTGCTGACCTGCTGGAAGCGAACGTCAGCCAAGGCGGCGCCCCATCGGCTCGGCGGAAGCCGTGATCCTAGGTTTGATCATCATGCAGTTCATCGATCAGGCGCGCATCGCCGTCCGGGCCGGTCGCGGTGGCGACGGCATCGCCGCCTTCCGCCGCGAAAAGTACGTCCCAGCAGGCGGTCCCTCGGGCGGCGACGGCGGTCGCGGCGGCGATGTGGTGCTGCGGGCTGACAGCAATCTGCAGACCCTGCTCGACTTCAAGTACCAGCGTCAGTTCGTGGCGATGGACGGTCGTCGTGGCGGGCCCAACAAGTCCACCGGCGCCAGCGGCGACACGCTGCTGATCCGGGTGCCCTGCGGCACCGAGGTGCGCGATGCGCGCACCGGCATCCTGCTGGGCGATCTGACCAACGCGGGTGAGGAGCTGCCCGTGGCGTTCGGCGGCCGCGGCGGCCTCGGCAATGCCCATTACCTGAGCAACCGCAACCGGGCTCCCGAAAAGTTCACCGAGGGGCGCGATGGCGAAGACTGGCTGCTCCAGCTCGAGCTGAAACTGCTGGCCGAGGTGGGCATCATCGGCCTGCCCAACGCCGGCAAGAGCACCTTGATCGCCGTGCTCTCGGCCGCCCGGCCCAAGATCGCCGATTACCCCTTCACCACCCTGGTGCCTAACCTGGGGGTGGTGCGCCGACCCAGCGGCGATGGCACCGTGTTCGCCGACATTCCGGGGCTGATCGCGGGCGCCTCCCAGGGTGCCGGTCTTGGCCATGATTTTTTGCGCCACATCGAGCGCACCCGACTGCTGATCCATCTGCTGGATGCCGGCAGCCCGCAGGTGCTCGAGGACTACGGGGTTGTGGAGCGGGAGCTCCACGCCTATGGCCACCAGCTCGACCAACGGCCACGGCTGGTGGTGCTCAACAAGATCGAACTGCTCGAGCCCGCTGAGCTGGAGCTTCTTGCTCAGCAGCTGCAGCAGGCATCGGGACGGGAGGTGTTGCGGATTTCAGCCGCGGCAGCCCAGGGACTGGAGTCCCTGCTGGCTGCGGTCTGGAGAGAGCTGGGGATTCAGTCGTCGTAAACCAGGCACTCAGGGGCGTCGGGATTCAGGTCGCAGAAGACCTCGAGCGGCGTGGGGTCGTGGTTGTCGCCGGGGTGATGGTCTTTGTACTCCTTGAGGCCCTGGAGTTCGGCTTCCAGGTGGCGAACCTTGCCCATGTCACCGGCGGCACGGGCCGCTTCGATCTCGCTCTGATCCTGCTGGATGTGCTCGTCGATGGATTTCATGGCTTGACGGCTTGGAAGCCTCCGTTTCGGCGCGCCTACCTTACGGGCGCCGATGCCCGGGCGCGCACCCCTGTGTGTTGCTGCTGATCTGCCCGGTTGTGGCTAAGCCGGGAAGACAGGGTCGTTCGAGGTCGGGCCATGCCGAAGATCACACAGCGTCGAGGCCGTCATTTCATCGATGACAGCGGCCGTCTGTTCTGGATCAACGGTCCAGAAGACCATTGCTATCTGTCGGAGCAGCGGCAATGGCGCCGCGGTCTCAGCTTCGACGATGTGTTGGATTGGAAACAATGCGCGCCCAGCGGCCTGGTCAGCCAGCGCTTTGCCTCCCTACTGGCCGCCTGTGAGGCGTACGAGCACCGTCAGATCAGCTGGTATCAGGATCTTTACCTGCGTCGCATGGGCGAGCAAATGGCGGCCCACCGCAGCGATGACGACTACAAACCGACGGCGATGAAGCAAGCCGAAGCCCAGGGGGCCCGGGCCCGGCTGCAGCCCTGGAAATTGCCCGAGCCCCAGGGGCCGGTCTGTGGGCTGCCGCCCCGCACCGAGGTGGTGGGCCCTGGGGGCGCGCCCGAGCTGGCCCATCCCCGCCGCCGCCGCCGTTCAGGCCGGCAGTTCGCTGAGTTCTAGCCAGCGCTCTTCGCCGCGTTCGATCCGCTCGTTGAGGCCGGCGAGCTCCTGGCTCAGGCTTTCCAGGGCGCTGTAGTCGCTGCCGCCGGCCCCCAGCATCTGCTCCAGTTCGGCCCGGCGGGCCTCCCACTGGGGCAGGTCGGCTTCGAGGGTCTCCAGCTCGCGCGATTCCTTGAAGCTGCGCCGCCGTGGTGATGGCGGCTTGTTTCGGGTTGCGGGGGCTGCTGCGCGTTCGGCGGCGGCGGCCCCCTGGCCGCTCGAGCTGGCGCCGCCAGAGGCGTTGGCCCGGTGTTCGAGGTAGGCGCTGTAGTTGCCCTCGAACCGTTGCAGCCGCCCGCGCTCGAAGCTGAACAGGCGGTCGACGGTGCGATCGAGGAAGTAGCGGTCGTGGGACACGATCACCACACACCCTCTGAAGTCCTCGAGGAAATCCTCCAGCACCGTCAGGGTCTGCACGTCGAGATCGTTGGTCGGTTCGTCCAGCAACAGCACGTTGGGGGCCTCGATCAGCAACCGGCACAGGTGCAGCCGGCGCCGTTCGCCGCCGGAGAGCTTGCTGATCGGCTGGTGCTGCTGGGCCGGCGGGAACAGGAACCGCTCCAGCAGCTGCGAGGCGCTGAGGGTGGAGCCCTCCAGCTCGACGCTGCTGGCGGCGTCCTTGACCACATCGATCAGCTTGCGTTCGCGGCCGGCGGCGTCCAGGCTCTCCAGCACCTGGTGGCTGTGTTGGTCGAAGTAGGCCAGCTTGACGGTGCTGCCCAGCTCGAGCCGACCCCCATGGGGCTGGCGCTGACCGGCGATCAGATCGAGCAGGGTCGATTTACCCGACCCGTTCGCGCCGATGATGCCAACCCGGTCTTCGGGGCTGAAGTCGTAGCTGAAGTCGCGCAACAGGGCCGGGGATCCGGCCGTGCGGGCCTGATCGCTGGCCCAGACCGTCAGCTGTTCGGCTTCGATGGCCCGCTTGCCCAGCCGGCGCTGGTTGCTGGCCAGGCTCAGCTGGCCCCGGGCCTGGCGCCTGGGGGCCTCCTGCATCGCCTCGATGCGCTGGATCCGGGCCTTTTGCTTGGTGCTGCGCGCTTTGGGCCCCCGCTTGAGCCACTCCAGTTCGCGGCGCAGCACGCCTTTGAACTTGGCTTCGGTGGCGGCCAGTGAGGTCTCCTCCTCGGCCTTGCGGGCCAGGTAATAGGCGTAATTGCCGCTGTAGCTGCGGGCTTCACCCCGGTCCACTTCGACGATGCGGGTGGTGACCTGGTCCAGCACGTAGCGGTCGTGGGTGACCAGCACCAGGGCGCCGCCAAAACGCTGCAGGTAGCCCTGCAGCCATTGGATGCAGTCGGCGTCGAGGTGGTTGGTCGGTTCGTCGAGCAGCAGCACCTCGGGGTCGGCCACCAACGCCGCCGCCAGGGCCAGGCGCTTGCGGTAGCCCCCCGACAGATCGCCCACCCGCCGCTGGGTGTCGCCGATGCCCAGGCGTTGCAGCACTTCGCGGATCTGCTGCTCGAGCGCCCAGGCCTGGCTCTGGTCCATGCGCGCGTTGAGGCTGCCCAGTTCGCTCAGCAGCGCCGTGTCATCGCGCCCGTCGGCATGGGCCTGGGCCAGGGCTTCGCTGACCTCGGTGTAGCGCCGCAGCAGCTCCATCTTCTGGCCGCTGGCGCTGAACACCTGCTCGAGCACGGTGCGTTGGGGATCGAGCTGGGGCTCCTGATCCACACAGACCACGCGGGTGCGGGCGGAGCAGCGGCGCTCGCCGCTGCCCAGGGGCTCCTGGCCCGCCAGCACCCGCAGCAAGGTTGATTTGCCGGCACCATTGGGGCCGATCAGGCCCAGCCGCTCCCGCTCGCCGATGTGCAGGGTCAATCCTGCAAACAGGGGACGCAGACCAAAGTCCTTGCCCGCTTCGATCAGGCTGATCAGGCTCAAACCGCTTCGCCTCCGACCCGATCACCCCTGCCTTGGCGCAGGGCCTCGAGATGGGCAAAGACGCTCTTGTCGCCCACGTCGGCCGCTGCCGGCATCGGAAATTTGCGCAGGCACAGCACCAGCAGCAGGGCGCTCTCCAGTGCCAGCAAGATCGTGGTGGTGCTGGCATTGAGCAGCCCCAGCAGGTAGCCCAGCAGGGCCAGCGGCAGCAGCAGGGTCACGCCGATGGCCTCGGGCCGTTGGAAGCAGAAGAATTCCTTGAAGCCGATGCCGGCCAGGGCTGCAAACAACGGACCGATGGCCAGCAGCCACAGCCGTCGCTCGGCCAGAGCCGTTGCCATCTGGGTGGGCCCGGCCTGCTGGGCCAGCGCCAGGGCCCCCAGGCAGCCCAGCAGCCAGAACAGCTGCAGGGTGCGGTGCAGCGGCCGCAGATAGATGTGAATCCAGCGCAGCGCCAGACCCAGGGCCACCGCCATCAACGCCAGCCAGGGCCAAAGCAGGGCCGGCCCCAGCAGCTGCCATTGCAGCAGCAGCGCCGCCTGGGCCAGGGCGACCAGCAGCAGGGCCAGGCGGTAGCCCAGCACCTCACGCCGGTCGCGGGCGTCGATGCTGTAAGTCCCGTAGACGCCTTCGAACAGCGGATCAGTCATGGGCGCGCGGGCAGGTCCTGCACCAGTGTGGCCAGGGGCGGTCCCGCGGGGACCAGACCGCCGGGGTTGAGGGGGAACAGGGCGCCAAAGTAGTCGCGCCGCCAGGCCTCGGGCCAGCAGGTGTCCTGGACGCCGCTCAGGCTGTGAAAACGGGCCCGCCACTGCCACAGAGCTGGCAGTTGCCACAGCGGCACCCGGCTGCAGCCAAACAGGGGCCCATAGACCTGCTCCAGTCGGATCAGCGTCGGGAATAGCACCACATCGGCCAGGCTGAGCGCGTCGCCGCTGAGCCAGCCGCCAGCTCGCGCCGCCAGGTTGCTGTCGGCCAGCTGCAGGGTCTCGAACAGCTCAGCTTCGGCCTGGTCATAGGCCGCCTGGCTGCGGGCGAAGCCGCAGCGGTACACCCCATCGTTGACTTTGTGCTGCAGCTGCTCGCGCCAGTGGGCCGTGGCTGCGGCTTGCTCGGGCGGCTCCAGGTCCAGGGGCGCCGCCCCGGGGCTCTGGGGCCAGCGGTTGAGCAGTTCGATCAGGCGGGCGCTCTCACTCACCAGGATGCGGTTCTGACTGAGGGAATAGAGCGCCGGCACGGTGGCCCGCACCGCTGCGGCGGCACCGCTGCGGCGGTACAGCTCGACCAGGGTGTCGCACCCTTCAAAGGGCGCGCTGAAGCGCCAGCGACCCGCCTGGGGATCGGGTTCGACCACCACCAGGTCGACCGTGCTGTGAAGTTGTCGCAGGCACCACACCAGCCAGGCGCGGTGCGCCCAGGGGCAGCTGCGCCCCACGATCAACACGTGGCCCGCCGCTGCCTCGGCGTCGCCCGGCAGCGGCGGCAGGGCGGTAAAGGCCCCGACCGGCCGGCGGTAGTGACCGGCCGCATCGGCCGGTCCCAGTCCATTCATCAGTTGCAGCCATTGCCAGTGCCAGAGGCAGCGGGCGCTTTGAACCAAAGCTGGTGCGGGGGCCATGGCTTGCGTCAGGCTGGAAGGTCTGAGCAGGGATCACCCAGCGATGCCAAGCGAAGCCCCACCGGGCGGCTCAATCCTGGTGGTGGGCGGCACCCACGGCAATGAACGCCATGCCCCCTGGCTGCAGGAGCAGTGGCGCGCAGATCCAGCCAGCCTGGCCCACCACGGCTTTGTTCTGCAGCAGGTGGTCGGCAATCCTGCGGCCCTGGCGGCTGGCCGGCGCTACATCGACCGCGATCTCAACCGCAGCTTTGAGCCCCGGCTGCTCGCCGACCCCCAGCAGCAGAGCCTGGAGGTGCTGCGGGCGCGCGCGTTGCTGCAGCGCCATGGCCCTGAAGGGGTGGCTCCGGCGCTGCTGGCTCTCGACCTGCACAGCACCACGGCCGCCATGGGCAACAGCCTGGTGCTCTATGGACGCCGCCCTTGCGATCTGGCCCTGGCGGCCGGCATCCAGCAACGGCTGGGTCTGCCGATCTACCTGCATGAGGCCGATGCGGCCCAGTCGGGCTTTTTGGTCGAACGCTGGCCCTGCGGTCTGGTGATCGAGGTGGGGCCGGTGCCCCAGGGGGTGCTGCGGGCGTCGATCTGCCAGCAGTCCCAGCGGGCCCTGGAGGCCGCCCTGGCGGTGCTGGCCGCCGCCGCCGCCGGCGTTCTCAGGCTGCCGTCCCAGTTGGTGGTGCATCGCCACCTGGCCAGCGTTGACCTGCCGCGCCGCAGCGATGGCTCGCCAGGCGCGCTGCTCCATCCCAATCTGGAAGGGGCCGACTGGCGGCCGTTGCGGTCCGGCGATCCCGTGTTCATCGACAGCATGGGCAGCGCTGTCCCCCTGGGGGGGGCATTGCCGCCCCATCTGCCGGCCCAGGCGACCTATTGGCCGGTGTTCATCAACGAGGCTGCCTACGGCGAGAAGGGCATCGCCTTCAGCCTGACGACCCGGGAGAGCTGGCCCGTCCAGCAACCCTGGTGGCAGGACCTGGTCAGGCTCAGCCGTCGTCTTCAGCGGGGAGAGCCGTTGTAATTCACCTGCACGACGTTGCGGCCATCGGCAGAAATGGTGATTTCGGTCTCAACCGTTGGGCGCTGGTTCTGTTGCTGCCAGCCAGGGGCCCCACCCTGAAAGCGGAAGACGTAGGTGTTGCTGTTGTTGTTGCGGTTGTCGCGGGCGTTGTTGTTGGTGTCGTCGTCCGGGGTGTTGATCAGGCAGGGGTTCTCCGGGTTGGCGGTCTGGAACATGCACTGGGCCGGCCGGTAGCGGCTCAGGCCGCCGTTCTGGGCCACGGCGGTGGTCCGGGCCAGGTTGATCGCCCGCACGGCGCTGGTCGGAACCGCCGGTTGTGCTTGGGCGGGGGCCGATCCCAGCGTGGTCAGCGGCACAGCGGTTGCTGCGGTCAAGGCGGCAACCGTGAGCACGTTCGTCAGGCAAAGCGGCGTCATGGCAGGCAATGCAGGCATGCAGTGGTCGCTACCAGGCCAACGCCACAGGACACCGCTGTCAATCGATCGTCATCGGCTGTGGCATCTCAGCCGCAGGCCAGGGTGTTCTGCTCCTTGGTGCAGGGCAGATCGCTGACGCTGCCGTCGGCCCAGTAGATCCGCAACCGATCATCCTTGGTGCCGCTGCGATAGGTCAGGGATTTGACCACCCCTGCTGGTGCCCGGTCGTTCCCCTGGGCGGCAGTTCCGGTCGGCAGTCGGTTCAGCCGCTGCTCCAGTTGCTGCACTTGCAGCTCCAGTTGTTCCTGCCGTTGCAGCAGCTGGTTCAGGCGCGCGTTCCCGGCCTGCTGGCAACCTCCCAGGAGCGCGGGCATGGCCAAGGCCAGCAGCGACAGCGCCAGGCCGCCTGCGGTGGCTCGGCGGCGCTGCACGGGTCTGGAGGTCTGACGCATGGTCCGGCTGCTGTCATCCAGGTCTTAGCAGCACGGCGAGGACTGGGTCATGAGCCCAGCTGATGGCAATGATCAGCAACGCTTGTCGACCCATGGGTGGGAATGCCGCAGCAGTGCGCAAACTTGCTTTACAGTCCTTTACGACGGTTCACCGTCCTTTCGGGATTCCGTCCTTCTTACCTCTTCTCGTTCTCATGACCACCACTCTCCAGCAGCGCTCCGGCGCTTCCAGCTGG
>JBJOHB010000223.1:0-8527 GCA_046047915.1 Cyanobacteriota bacterium | reverse complement strand
CGCCTCAACCACCACCTGGCTGTGTTGTTCGGCTTCAGCTCCATCGCCTGGGCCGGTCACCTGGTCCACGTGGCGATCCCCGAAGCCCGCGGTCAGCACGTGGGTTGGGACAACTTCCTCTCGGTGCTTCCTCACCCCGCAGGTCTGGGTCCCTTCTTCACCGGCAACTGGGGCGTTTACGCCCAGAATCCCGACACCGCTTACCAGGTGTTCGGCACCTCTGAAGGCGCAGGCACCGCGATCCTGACCTTCCTGGGTGGTTTCCACCCCCAGACCGAAGCCCTGTGGCTCACGGACATTGCCCATCACCACCTGGCGATTGGCTGCCTGTTCGTGATCGCCGGTCACATGTACCGGACCAACTTCGGCATCGGCCACTCGATCCGCGAGATCCTCGAAGCCCACAATCCGCCCAAGGGCACCCCTGGTGACCTCGGGGCTGGCCACAAGGGTCTCTACGACACCATCAACAACTCCCTCCACTTCCAATTGGGTCTGGCTCTGGCCTCCCTCGGTGTGGTGACGAGCCTGGTGGCGCAGCACATGTATTCGATGCCGTCCTACGCGTTCATCGCTAAGGACTACACGACGCAGGCTGCTCTCTACACCCACCACCAGTACATCGCCATCTTCCTGATGTGCGGTGCCTTTGCCCACGGTGCGATCTTCTTCATCCGTGACTACGACCCCGAAGCCAACAAGAACAACGTGTTGGCTCGGATGCTCGAGCACAAAGAAGCGATCATCAGCCACCTGAGCTGGGTGTCCCTGTTCCTCGGTTTCCACACCCTGGGTCTCTACGTCCACAACGATGTGGTCGTGGCCTTCGGCACTCCCGAGAAGCAGATCCTGGTTGAGCCCGTGTTTGCCCAGTTCGTCCAAGCCGCATCCGGCAAGGCGATCTATGGCATGAACGTGCTGCTGTCGAACCCCGACAGCCTGGTTAGCAATGCCCCTGGCCCCGGCGCCGTCTGGCTGCCCGGTTGGCTTGACGGCATCAACGCCGGCACCAACAGCCTGTTCCTGCAGATCGGCCCTGGTGACTTCCTGGTTCACCACGCCATCGCTCTGGGCCTGCACACCACCACCCTGATCCTGGTCAAGGGTGCGCTGGATGCCCGCGGTTCCAAGCTGATGCCCGACAAGAAGGACTTCGGCTATTCCTTCCCCTGCGACGGCCCCGGCCGTGGCGGCACCTGCGACATCAGTGCCTGGGACGCCTTCTATCTGGCTGTCTTCTGGGCCCTGAACACCGTCGGTTGGCTGACCTTCTACTGGCACTGGAAGCACCTCGCCATCTGGCAGGGCAACGTGGCTCAGTTCAATGAATCCAGCACCTATCTGATGGGCTGGTTCCGTGATTACCTGTGGCTGAACAGCTCGCAGCTGATCAACGGCTACAACCCCGCAGGCACGAACAACCTCGCCGTCTGGGCCTGGATGTTCCTGTTCGGGCACCTGATCTGGGCAACCGGTTTCATGTTCCTGATCTCCTGGCGCGGTTACTGGCAGGAGCTGATCGAGACCATCGTCTGGGCTCATCAGCGCACCCCGCTCGCCAACCTGGTGGGCTGGCGTGACAAGCCTGTCGCCCTCTCGATCGTCCAGGCTCGTGTGGTGGGTCTGGCTCACTTCACCGTGGGCTACTTCGTCACCTACGCCGCCTTCCTGATCGCTTCCACCTCTGGCAAGTTCGGCTGATTCACAGCTGATTCCTCAAGCTCGAGGGACGTCCAAAACCCCGGCCTTCATGGTCGGGGTTTTTTCATGTCTCAACCCTGCTCGGCACCCCGCTCAGCCATGCCACAACGCGACCTGACCACCGTCGCAACCGCATCCAAGGGAGCAGGCAGGAGCAGGACAACGCCCGGTTGGATGGGTTGCTCTCAACGTTGTGTCACTTGCGTTCAGATGCTGCGTTCAGCCCGGCCGTCTAGCCCCAATCAGCGCTTTCCAGCCGTCGATCCCCAGCCCGCGAACCCTGCTCAGGATCCACAGGCTGGTTTCAGTTGCCGTCGTCCCATGACCGCTTCGACGCGGCTGCAATCCCTGCCCATGGCTCGTCGCGCCACCTTGTCTGCAGGCTTGTCTGCAGGCGCTTGGGCCCTAGTGGTCCTGCCAGCAGGTGTCGCTACTTTGTCTCGACATCATGCGGAATCCCTTCTCCCCCTCCTCCCCCCTTCCCGTTCCCTGTTGGACTCCTCTGTTGCTGCAGCAGCGGCGCGGTGCCCCTGGTGGCTGACGGCAATGCAGGATTTGGACGGGTTCGCTGGTCGCCAATCAAAAAGCCCCGCCACGGGGGCGGGGCTTCGAGGTGATCAGAACGAGAGCCTTGGTGTTCTGTTTCGGTGAGGCTCAGGCGATTGGCGTTCAGCCGACGCTCCAGACCCCACCGGCAATCTTCACCAGGGGAGCCACCACGGCGGTGCTGGCCAGGAACCAGGCGAAGGCGGCACCACCGCAGCCACCGAGCCAGAAGCCGCTGGCAAATTCAGCCCAACCGGCTTTGGTGAACAGGTCTGCAGGCGGATTGTCGATCGTTGCATCGGCGGGCTGCACGTTGGGGCCATTGCCAGCAGTGCCGTAGATCGACAAGCAGATGGTCAGGATCGACACCAGACCGATGGTCGCCAGCAGACCGGCGGTGCTGGCGTACTCGGTGGCCCGCAGGGGTCCGGTGATGGCGAAGGGGCCGTAGAGGAAGAACCCATGGGCCATGCCCACCTCAAGACCCCGGCGGTTGGGGGACAGTGAGGGGCGATAGGCCGGCAGGGCGTTGAGGAAGGCCCTTGTGAAATAGCTGCTGTTGACGGGTGTTGCCAGGTTGCCGACGGTCGGGTCGGCCACGGGAGTGACGGTCATGGGTTCAGGAAATGGGCTGAAACGGAATGGGCCGCTCAGTCGCGGGCTTCAATCACGTTGAACAGAAGGGCCATGGCCACGGCAGGGCCGAGAATTCCCACCAGGGGAACAAACACCGAGGGCATCCAGGCGGCCGCAAAATCTCCAGTCATGGCACAGGCCAATAGGAATCAGGATTACTGTACGGAGCTCGTTCTGAGCGTCCCGCGCGGCCTGCAGGGGGCGACATAAAAGTTCAATCCATGCAGACACCCCTTGCGATTAGCGCCTCGGTTCTGGCGATCGTGCTCTGGTTGGTGAGCCGGCGGCGGCCGCTGTGGTCGTCCCAGACCCCTGCTAGCCCTGCGGCGTTGGACCGCTCAGCCCTGGTTGTGACGGCCAGGAGCCAGTCGTGGCTTGCAGACTCTCGGTCGAGTTCAGGTTCCGCGCGCCCTGGTCTGAACCAGCTGAACCGCCGGCAGCGGCTGCTGGGGCTCAGCGCCCAGCTCAATGGGGCGCCTGAACAGCGTCTGCTCGCCCTGGTTCAGTTGTCTGGCACGGCGGATCGCTCGGTCCTGCCGTTGCTGCGGCGGGCACTGCGCGATCCCGATCTCAAGGTGATGGCGGCGGCGGCGGCGGCGATCGGGCCCTACCGCGCCTGCCCGGCCAAGGGAGTCCGCCAACCGGCCGCAGCCCGCCAGCGCTTGCCCCGCAATGCCGCCCCCCGGGCCTGATGCTGGCGCCGCATCAGCGGCCCAGGCGGTTGCTGACGATCTGGCGCACCCGGTAAATGGGGCGGTTCTGGCTTTCGTGATAGGTGCGCATCTGCAGTTCGGCCAGCAGGCCGAAGCAGAACAGCTGCACCCCCGTGAGCAGGCTGAGGATGCCCATCAGCAGCAGGGGCCTGCCGCCGATGTCGGCCCCCAGCAGCTTCTCGCCGATCAACCAGAGCACGATCACGCTGCCGAAGGCCATGGCCAGCAGCCCGCCGAAGCCAAAGACATGCATCGGGCGGGTCAGGAAGCGCTTCATGAACCAGACCGTCAGCAGATCCATCAGCACCCGGAAGGTGCGGTCGATGCCGTAGTGACTGCGCCCAAAGCGACGCCGGTGATGCTGCACCTTGACTTCGGCGATGCGGGCGCCTTCGATGAAGGCCAGCGCCGGTAAAAAGCGGTGCAGCTCGCCGTAGAGGTTCATGTCCTCCACCACCTCGCGTCGGTAGGCCTTGAGCGAGCAGCCGTAATCGTGCAGACCCACGCCCGTGACGCGGGCGATCAGGCGGTTGGCCAGCAGGCTGGGCAGCAGGCGGCTGAAGCGGGCGTCCTGGCGTTGATGGCGCCAGCCACTCACCAGGTCGTAGCCGTCGGCCAGCTTGTTGAGCAGCAGGGGGATGTCGGCCGGGTCATTTTGAAGGTCGCCGTCCAGGGTGACGATCACCTGCCCCTGGCTGGCATCAAACCCGGCGGCCATGGCCGCGGTCTGTCCGTAGTTGCGCCGCAGCAGCACGGCCACCAGTTCTGGGGTGTCGTGGCAGAGCCGTTGCAACGCCTCGCCGGTGCCATCGCGGGACCCGTCGTCGACCAGCACCAGCTCAAAGGCCAGGTTCAGCGGTCGCAGGGCCGCCAGCAGCTGCTGCACCAGTGACGCCAGGCTCTCCGCTTCGTTGAACAGCGGCACAACGACAGAAAGGGCAAGCTCGGCTGGCATGGCCGCGACCCTAGGCGGGCAGGGGGCTGCCGTCATGGCAGCGCACCACCCGGCCGGCGCCGCGTAGCTGGCTGCGGTAGTGCCGCGCCACCGGATCGCGATTGTGGGGGGCCAGATCATCGACCCCCAGCCCATCGCGGCCGTGTTCCCGGCCCGAACTGTGCAGATAGCGCCCGCCGCCCAGGTGCAGGCCCACATGGGTGCAGCGCTGGGGCGTGCCAAAGAAGATCAGGTCCCCGGGCAGCAGGGCATGCAGCACCCCGGGGCGCACCGCCACGGGCTGGCAGAACCGCTCCTGCAGGTAGGCGTCCCGGGGAATCCAGATCCCGGCGCTGGCATAGGCCCGCTGCACCAACCCTGAGCAGTCGTAGTCGGGTCCGAGGCTGCCGCCCCAGAGGTAGGCATTGGCCTGCTGCTGGGCTGCTTCGGCAAACGCCAGCACCGCTGGCAGGCGCCGTTGGATGGTGGCCTCACGCAGCAGCGTGGGCCGAGGAGCTGTGGCGGCCACCGCTGCCCCCAGCAGCGCCGTCGGCTCCAGCCAGCAGGGGTAGCCATCGTCGAGCAGGCGCACCCGCAGGCGGCCTGTGCCCACGGGGGGCTCGAGCACCTGAAGGTGCCGTCCGGTCCAGGCCTGGGTGGCCAGGCCATCGCCCTGGGGGCGGCTGTAGCCGTTCACGGCGGTCAGCAACCGCCAGATCGTGCCGGTGTTCAGCAGGTCCGGTGCCGCCATTCTCCCTAATCTCACCGCAACAATTGCCGGCAGTGATGGCGTTCTACAGCCCTGATCCGGCCATGGGCCAGTGCCTGGTCGATCTGGTGCGTGCCCTTGAGCAGGATGGCCGCCCCGGCCTGGCTGATCAGCTGTCGATCACCTGGCTGCGCTTTCCGCAGTCCCAGCTGGATCGGGCTGCCCAGTTGAGTCCGCAGGCTTACTGGTCGTTGCCGTGCCCTGGCGCCGCCTGGCGGGGGGACCGGTTGCGCTATCCGGCCAGCGTCGTCAAGCTCGTCTATCTGGTCGCGGCAGAAGCCTGGTTGCAGCAGGGGCTGCTGGTCGATGAACCGGAGTTACGCCGTGCCATGGCGGCCATGATCCAGGACTCGAGCAACAACGCCACGGCCTATGTGGTTGATCGCCTCAGCGGCACCACCGGCGGGCCCGCGCTGGAGCCTGCAGCGATGGCGAGCTGGACGTTGCAGCGTCATCTGGTCAACCAGTGGCTGGCCGGCTTGGCCTGGCCCGAATTGGACGGCTGGAACGCCTGCCAGAAAACCTGGGATGACGGCCCCTATGGCCGTGAACGGGTGTTCTATGGCGCCGACAACGGCAACCGCAACCGGCTGAGCACCACCGGCGTCGCCCGCTTGCTGCAGGCCGTGATCGCTTCGGCCGTGGTCTCGCCCCCCGCCTGTGCCCGCATGCGGCAGTTGCTGGATCGCAGCCTGGATCCGCAGCAGCGGGCCGCCGATCCCGAGAACCAGGTCGATGGTTTTCTCGGTGCCGGCCTGCCGGCTGGTTCGCAGTGCTGGAGCAAGGCCGGGTGGATGAGTCAGGCGCGCCACGATGCGGCCTACATCGAGGGCGACGACCTGCCGCCAACCCTGCTGGTGGTGTTCGCCGAGGGTGCGGCCTGCTCTCAAGATGGTGACCTGCTGCCCGAGATCGCCCGCCGTCTGCTGGCCGCGCGCTGGGATGGTTGAGCTCGACCAGTTGATGGCCCTCGATGGCCTGCAGTGGCTGGGATCGGGCGACGAGGTGGCCAAGCGGTATGGCATCAGTCAGGCCACCGTCAGTCGTTCCTGCCGCAAGGTCCTCAAGACCTTTGCTCTGCAGCTCGAGCGCCAGAACGGCGAGTTGGAGTTGATCGGCGACCAGACGCTGTTGCGGTTGGAGCGCGAGGTTCACCAACAGGCCCGTTTGGCCTGGCGTCGGCCCCTGCGCCTTGAAGCCACCTACTGGAGCGCGCCGACCCTGTGCGACACCCTGCCCCCCGGCTGGCTGCTGGGGCGCTCGAACATCGTCGGCGTCCGCCGCAATGTTCAATTGCTTGAAGACGGGGTTGTTGATGCCTGGCTCGCCGGCCTGCCCGATCTGCCGACGGCCGATCAACCCGATCTGATCGCGATCCCGTTGTCGCGGATGCCGGTCTTCTTCACCTGTGCACCGGGCCATCCACTGCTGGAGCGCAAGACGTTGACGGTTGACGACATCGCCCAATTTCCAACGCTGGCTCTACCCAGTGGTTCGTATCCGCTGGTGGAACAGGCCCTACAAGGGATCGGCCTCTGGAATGACGGCGTTCGCATGACCCGCTACCGGCGCGACCTGTGGGAGGGGAAGGCGGAGACGGAGCTTGTGGTGGGGTATGGAACGCCCCTGAGCATGCGGATCAGTGGTGGCGCCCTGCGTCGACTGCCGCTGGAGCTTCCCTTTGCTTCGGGCGATGCGCTGGTGGTGCGACGGGCCCTTGTGGCCAGTCCCCGCATGCAACTGCTGCTGGATCATTTGCGGACCAAAGTCAGCGAACTGGCGCAGATGGATGCCGAGATTGCACCGACAGGTCCATGATCGTCGGCTCGGTCCCGTGCTTATGCAGAAAGTGAATAAAGCGCAAGATCTCTTCAGCCCCCTTGCCCTGGCTTGTCGCTGCTGGCGACGTTCCTGAATAATCGCTGTTGGGTATTGCTGGCTGTGTGTGGTTACGGTTGAGTGCCTTGCCGCTCTGGACCACCTGTTCTGGTTGAGGACTGGAGCAAGGGCCGCTGAGGTGCTGCGGTGCAATCAGTCCACCATCAGCCGCCATGCCAGAGCCTGTCAGGACCTGTTTGCGCTGACGTTTGTCAAACAGTCGGCCGAATGGCACGTCCAGGGGGATGACACGCTGCTCAACGCCGAGCGGCGGGTGCATCAGGCCTATCGCTGGTCGCGCCCGCTGCCGTTGCGGTTTGATGCCCAGCATTGGTTGGCCGATCGTTGTGCCGACCTGTCTCTGCCGCTCTGGTGCAAGGGCAATCTCAATTATTTGGTCTATGAGCAGCCGTTGGCGCTGATCAAAAACCGCATTCTTGATGCCTGGTTGTGTTCCGCGCCCGACCACCCCACCGATCCCGAGCTGTGTGCGCTGCCGTTATGCACCATGCCGTCCTATCTGGTGGTCAGACAGGGGCATCCCCTGCTCGGCCTGTCGACGCTGCGCTTCAGCGATGTCCGCGCCTACCCCCTGTTGCCGCTGCCGGGCAATGCCTTTCCCGTGTTTGAGGCCATGCTGACCTCGCTGGGTCTGGGGGGAGGCGCGCCGCACCACCCCTCTGCCGGTGCCGTTGAAGATCTGCTCGTGGGCATCGCCACACCGCTCAGCTTGCACTTGTATGGCCCCGATTGGGTTCCCTTGCCGTTGCAGCTGCCCTTGGCGGTGGGCGATGTTCTGGTGGTGCGGCGCGAGTACGCCGGCCATGCCCGCACCCGCGAGCTGGTCAGTGCGCTGCAGAACCGCTTGCAGCAGCTGGCCCGTGGGCGCCAGGACGTGACGATGCTCAATCCCGCTGAGGGACTGACGCCAGTGACTGGATTCAGTGGTCCAGCGGTTGAAATTGCTTCAGCAATGTCCGATTGAGCTGGTCATCACAACTGACGACCAGTTGCGGATAGATGGTTCCATCCTTGTAGTCGGCATAGGCCCTGGCACAGGCGGCCCGGGTCGCCTGCTGCCATTGCACGAAGACCGCCTTGGGAAGTTTGCCCTGCAGGCGCGCGTTGGATTGCTGCAGGGATCGCGCAGCGCAGTCACGCATGTCCACCGTCGTGGTCCCGGGGCATTGGGGCGCGGCCTGGCTGACGTTCGTGGTGCCCAGAGGCGCCAGCACCAGCAGGGCGAGCAGCAGGCGCTTCACAGGATTCAGGCTGTTGCGGGCAGGATATGCAGGCCCTGACAGGGCTGCAACCTTGCTCAACGCGTATCCTTCAAAACGGAGAGGGAGG
>JBJOHB010000222.1:0-2813 GCA_046047915.1 Cyanobacteriota bacterium | reverse complement strand
GCCGTTTCGATCTGCTGCGGGCAGATGAAGTGCACGTGGGTGTCGATCGCGCCGGCGGTGACGATGTGCCCCTCGCCGGCGATGGCCTCGGTGCCCGGGCCCACCACGATCGTGACCCCTTGCTGGGTGTCGGGGTTGCCCGCCTTGCCGATGGCGACGATGCGGCCGTCCCGCAGGCCGATGTCGGCCTTGACGATCCCCCACCAATCCAGGATCAGGGCGTTGGTGATCACCGTGTCGACGGCGCCTTCGGCCCGGGTGGTCTGGGCCTGGCCCATGCCATCGCGGATCACCTTGCCGCCGCCGAACTTCACCTCGTCGCCGTAGACGGTGAAGTCCTGTTCGACCTCGAGGATCAGCGCGGTGTCGGCCAGCCGCACCCGGTCGCCGGTGGTGGGGCCATAGGTCTCGGCGTAGGCGCGGCGCGAGATGCGATAGGCCATCGGGGTTGTGCTGCGAAGCGGTGGGGTCGGGACTCAGTCGAGCGGGCCGTTGATCAGGCCGTTGAAGCCGAACACGCGGCGGCTGCCCGCAAACGGCACCAGGTCCACGCTGCGGGTGTCGCCGGGCTCAAAGCGGATGGCGGTGCCGGCAGGGATGTCGAGCCGCAGGCCGCGGGCGGCCTCCCGGTCGAACTCCAGGGCGCTGTTGGCTTCGTAGAAGTGAAAGTGCGAGCCCACCTGCACGGGGCGATCGCCGCTGTTGGCCACGTTCAGGGTGGTCACGGGCCGGCCGGCATTGAGTTCGAGTTCGCCGGGTTCGCTCAGAAGTTCACCGGGGATCAGGGGAGTCATCGAATCGGCTCATGCAGGGTGACGAGCTTGGTGCCATCGGGGAAGACCGCCTCGATCTGGACCTCGTGCACCAGCTCGGCCACGCCCTCCATCACCTGGTCGCGGCTGAGCCAGGTGGAGCCCTCGGCCATCAGCTGGGCGACGGTTTTGCCATCACGAGCACCTTCAAGCACCTGGAAGCTGAGCCAGGCCACCGCTTCGGGGTGATTGAGCCGCAAGCCGCGACCGAGACGCCGCTCGGCCAGCAGGGCGGCGGTGACGATCAGCAGCTTGTCTTTTTCCTGAGGGGTCAGGTGCATGGAATCAGTGTGCCAGCGCCTGGCGGTTCTGGCCGTTCAGGTTGAACCCCCATGGAGCCAGGGGTTCTCCTGGAACGGCCAGACCCGGGGCAGGGCCGGCCGGTCCTGCCCTTGATGCTGGCGCAGCAGGCCCCAGAGGCGGCAGAACCAGAAGCGGGCCATCTGGCTCGAGTCGCCCCGGTAGCGGGCGATCAGCCCCTGCTCCAGCCGTCCCAGGGCCATCTCGCCATCGAGGCCCTGCCGCAGCCGTCGGCCCTCGGCCACCAGGGCGTCCAGGGCTGGCGCCGCGATGCTATTGGGTGCCGCCCACACCAGGGTGCCCAGCACCGGTTGGCCGGCCATGCCGTGCTGCCGCTGCAGGGCGTGGCGGTCCAGGCTGAGCCGGTCGACCAGCTCCCAGCGGTCGCCGGCGCTGGGAGCGCGGCGGCGGATCGTCAGGCTGGAGCGCCAGCAGCCCTGGCCCAGCCCTTCGCCGGCGGCGCTGCGCCCCAACCGCACCACATCGGTGCCCAGCCAGGACGCCCCCGGCTCGAGCTCCACCGTCAGCTCCTGCTGGAGCAGTCCATCGCCATAGAGCACCAGCTCCTGCGGCAGCCACTCGAGAGCCGCCTGGTCCCGCAGCTGGATGTGCACGCTCTGGTGCGCCCAGCGGGGGGTGTCGTCCTGGCGAAACCGGCCCAGCGAGCCGTAGACCTTCTGGGCGGCCACGGTCGTCAGCAGAGCCTGGCTGTCGCCAGAGCCCTCGAAGGCGAGCTGCAGGCGATCGCCCCCCACCAGGCCGCCGGCGGTGTGCAGCAGGGGCAGCTCCAGGTAGCCATCGTCGCGCCCATAGCTGCGCAGCCACTTGAGCGGTGCCGTGGCGCCTGCCTGATGGCCGCGGCCGCGGCCCGTCAGGTTGAGCCAGGCCCGGGCGCTCCAGCCGCTTGGGTCTGCCGTCACGCTGGTTCGCCCCCACTGGTTGACAATTCTCGGAGGCCTGGAGACCGCCATGACGCCTGCTCCGACACCCCTGGTGCTGTGCCGGCGCCAGGCGGGCCCCCCGCCGATCGGCGCCGAGCGCCTGCAGCTGGCGTTGACCGCCGAGGAACGCACCCGGCTGCGCGGCCTCCGGCAGACCCTGACCGGCGACGCGGTGGTGCTGCAGCTGCCCCGCAGTCAGCCGTTGCAGCCCGGCGAGTGGCTGCGGCCGGCCGAGGGGCCCGCCTGGGTCGAGGTGGTCGCCGCCGCCGAACCCCTGCTCGAGGTGCGCGCCGCCGACAGCCTGGCCCTGCTGCAGGTGGCTTATCACCTGGGCAACCGCCACGTGGCCATCGAGATCGGCACCGAGGCGCTGCGCCTGCTCGAGGATCCGGTGCTGGCCCATCTGCTCGAGCACCGCGGCCTGCAGCTGCGCCGGCTGGACGCACCCTTTGACCCCGAAGCCGGCGCCTACAGCCATGGGCACTGAGCTGCTGCATCTGCTCCAGCTCACCAGTCCGGCGTTGCCCGTGGGGGCCTTCAGCTACTCCGAAGGGCTCGAGGTGCTGGTTCAGCAGCAGCATCTCAGCGGGCCGGCGCCGCTGGCGGCCTGGTTGGAGGATGAGCTCAGGGCCGGTCTGGTGGCGGTCGAGACCGCAGCGCTGGCCCCCTTGATCGAGGCCTTGCGGGCCGGCGACGCCCAGGCGCTGCTTGAGCTGGACGGTTGGTTGCTGGCCCAGCGCGAAGCCCCCGAGCTGCGCGC
>JBJOHB010000221.1:0-18334 GCA_046047915.1 Cyanobacteriota bacterium | reverse complement strand
CCAGCTGGAAGCGCCGGAGCGCTGCTGGAGAGTGGTGGTCATGAGAACGAGAAGAGGTAAGAAGGACGGAATCCCGAAAGGACGGTGAACCGTCGTAAAGGACTGTAAAGCAAGTTTGCGCGTTTTGTGAAGCCCCTTGGCCAGGCCCGCCCGTCAGCGCCTCATTCGCTGGAGCCCCAGCGTCACCTTGGTGCCCACGCGCGCCTGCTTTAACGCTTGCAGCTACTGCAGTTTTCGGCTGCCCCTCGGCGTTGGTGGCAGCCCCAGCGGTCCTGATGGGCTCGGCCTCGATGCGGCGGTTGTGCAGCTCAAACGCCGGCCCCTGGCGGCCGAGGTGTTGCTGCTGAGTGGCGAGGTGCCGCCGGATTCCCCCCTTAGGCCTGCCTGGTTTGGTCGGTTGCTGCACCTGTCAAAGCTGGCCCTGCGCCAAGGGCGGCTGCCCCACACCAACGCTGGTCCGCTCAGCCGTGGCGAAATGGCAGCGTTGGCACGGCTCAATCCCTCGATGGGTCTGATGCTCGAGGGCCTGGGTCCCGCCTATGACCGGGCCCATCGGCGTGCACCGAGCAAGCGCCTGGCGGTGCGCCTGGCCCAGCTTGAGCAGGCCGGTCGGCTGGGACTTCCGTTCACAACCGGCCTGCTGCTCGGTCTTGGCGAGAGCCGCCAGCAGCGCCTGGAGGCTCTCGAATTGCTGGCCCTGCTGCAGCGCCAGTGGGGGCATCTGCAGGAGGTGATCTTGCAGCCCTGGCGCCCCGCCGCCGAGCAGGCCCATCCCCTGGGAGCCTGCGCACGGGCTGAGCTGCTCGAGACCATTGCGGAGGCCAGGGCGATCCTGCCGGCCGAGGTGCATCTGCAGCTACCTCCCAATCTGTGGCCCCTGGCCCATCTGGCCGACGCCTTGGAGGCGGGCATCGACGACCTGGGTGGAATCGACGCCGCCGATGTGATCAATCCCGACTACCCCCAGGCCAGTGCAGCGGATCTGGCCTCAGTCGTGGCGGCGGCCGGGTATCGGCTGCGTCCCAGGCTCTGTGTTCACGACCGCTGGATCCCCTGGCTGCCGGCCCGTCTGCGGGCTGCCGCCGAACGGACGCTGGCGGTGTTGCAGCAGGGTGCGGCCTTCGATTGTTAGCGTCCGCACCGTTGCAGCTCGCCGGGCTGGCCAGGCAGATGGCAAGCGTTGATTCCAGGCCACCCACGGCCCAGCGCGTGCTGCTGGTGCGTTTGCCGTGCAACCCCATCTTTCCGGTGGGGCCGATCTATCTGGCCGATCACCTGCACAAGCAGTTTCCGGGGTTGCAGCAGCGGATCCTGGATCTGGCGGCCCTGCCCTTGCTCGATGTCGAGCGGGTGCTACTGGCCACGGTGGAGCAGTTCAGGCCCACCCTGCTGGTCTTTTCGTGGCGCGACATTCAGATTTACGCGCCGGTTGACGGGCGCGGCGGCAATCCGCTGCAGAACTCCTTTGAGGTGTTCTACGCCCGCAATCCGCTTAAGCGATTGCGCGGGGCCCTGGGGGGGCTGCAGCTGATGGGCACCCATTACGGCGAGCTGTGGCGCAATCTGCGCCTGCTGCGCCGCGGGCTGCGGCGGGCGCGGCGCTTTGAGCCCCAGGCTCGGGCCGTGCTGGGTGGCGGCGCCGTCAGCGTGTTCTACGAGCAGCTGGGCCGCAGCCTGCCAGCTGGAACCGTGGTCTCGGTCGGCGAAGGCGAAACGCTGCTGACCCGTCTGATTCGTGGTGAAGCGATCGATGGCGAACGCTGCTACGTGGCCGGTGAACCGCCCCGGCCTGGCCTGATCCACGAGCAGCCCATCCCGCTCGAGAAGAGCGCGGTGGATTACCGCTACATCGAGCAGATCTGGCCCCAGCTGGGGTGGTATCTCGACGGCGGCGACTTTTACGTCGGTGTGCAGACCAAGCGGGGTTGCCCCCACAACTGTTGTTATTGCGTCTACACCGTCATCGAAGGCAAGGCGGTGCGGGTCAACCCGGTCGATGAGGTGGTCGCCGAGATGCGCCAGCTCTACGACCGCGGTGTGCGGGGGTTCTGGTTCACCGACGCCCAGTTCATCCCCGCCCGGCGCTACATCGACGATGCCAAGCAGCTGCTGCGGGCGATCCTGGCTGCCGGGATGACCGACATCCGCTGGGCCGCCTACATTCGCGCCGACAACCTGGATGCCGAGCTGGCCGAACTGATGGTGGCCAGCGGCATGAGCTACTTCGAGATCGGCATCACCTCAGGCTCTCAGGAGCTCGTGCGCAAAATGCGCATGGGCTACAACCTGCGCACCGTGCTCGACAGCTGCAAGCTGTTGGCGACTGCAGGGTTTCGCGAACACGTCTCGGTCAACTACTCGTTCAACGTCATTGACGAGCGGCCGGAGACGATCGCCCAGACCGTGGCCTACCACCGCGAGCTCGAGCGCATCTTTGGCGCCGACAAGGTGGAGCCGGCGATCTTTTTCATCGGTCTCCAGCCCCACACCCACCTGGAGCAGTACGGCTTCGAGCAGGGTTTGATCCAGCCCGGCTACAACCCGATGAGCATGCTGCCCTGGACCGCCCGCAAGCTGCTCTGGAACCCCGAACCGATGGGCGGCACCTTTGGCCGCATCTGCCTGGAGGCGTTTGACACCAATCCTGGCGACTTCGGCCGCACGGTCATGGCGCTGCTCGAACGCGATTACGGTTGCGCGCCGCTCGATCAGGCCCTGCATGCACCGGTCGAAGGTCGGCGGGCCCTGGCTACAGCGGTGCGCTAACGCCACCTCCGGCGTCTGACCCACAGCAGGCCCAGCAGCCCCAGCCAACCGACCAGCCCACCGATCGGGTTGGGGTTGACGCCGCCGGGACCCACCAACCAGGCCGGGGCTGCCGGCGACAGCTGGATCAGGCCGTTCTGCAGGGCAAACCAACCGCCCACCAGGCCGCCGTGCAGGCCCACGGCACCCCACAACAGTCCGCCATCGGCGCGGCGCTGCAGGGCCAGGGCCAGCCCCAGCAGGGTCAGCCCCCCCAGCAGGGCCAGAGCTTCGAGTGCGGCACTGGGATCCCCGGGAGTGATCAAGCGGTACCAGGGGTGCAGCAGGGCAAAGATCCCTGCCTGGGCGATCAGGGCGAGCTGGCGGCCCAGCACCAGCTCCAGCTCACCCCAGAGCCAGCCACGGAAGAGCAGTTCTTCGGCGAACCCGACCCCCAGCACCAAGGCCAGGGCGTTGAGCAGTTCGCCGCCGCCCAGATCACCCAACCAGCGGGCCTGGCCGACCAGCAGCAGCAGCACCGTGAGGGGACCAAGCAGCAACAGGGCTTTGAGCAGTCCGCGCACGAGCCCTCGTGCCAGAGCCGGCATCGCTGCATCACCGCCTTCCCGTGCCGAGATCGGCAGGGCGGGAAGAACCCCCAACCGCTGCCAAGGGCAGGGGTCTTGCCAGACCCGGCGCAGCCGTTGTGGCAGGGTTACCAGCAGCAGCACCAGCGAGACCACAAGCCCGGCCAGGTCCACCTGATCGGGTCGCCAACCCGGTGCGACCAGCAGCAGCGGACGGCTGCTCAGCCAGCCGAGGGCAAACAGCAGCGGCACATAAAGGAGCGTGCCCCACCAATGAGGCTTCATTCCTCCGGCTCGATGGTGCTGGTCAGGCCCTTGGCCTTGAGGGTCTCGCAATAGAACTCGGCAGGCTCAAGGTCACAAACGATGACCAGGCCCACGCCAGTGTTGTGGGCCTCCAGCATCACGGCGATGGCGTCTTGCTCACTGAGTGATGGCACCACCTGCCGCAGGGTCATCACCACGTACTCCATGGAGTTGACCGGGTCGTTGTGCAGCAGCACTTTGTAGCGGGGGGAGGGTTTGCGCACCCGTTCGGGTGCTTTCTCCATCACTGCGGCGCCACCGGTCTCGCGCACAGGGGTCTGGGTGGCCCTCAGCGGGCTTTTCAGGGTGAATGCTGCAACGACCAAGCGGGGCATCAAGGCAGGACCAGCTGGCTGGCTTGCCACTTTAGTGAGTGTTCCAGAGCGATCGATCAGCTCGCCAGGGCTCCCTGAATGCGCCGCATCGCCTCGAGCACATTCTCGCGGCTGTTGAAGGCCGACAGCCTGAAGTAGCCCTCGCCGGCGGCGCCAAAGCCGCTGCCGGGGGTGCCCACCACGTTGGCCTTGCTCAACAGCAGGTCAAAGAAGCCCCAGGAGTCGATGCCCGCAGGCGTCTTGATCCACACGTAGGGGGCCTGCTCGCCGCCGTAGACCGTCAGGCCGGCGGCGTCCAGCTCGCGGCGGATGATCGCCGCGTTCTCCATGTAAAAGGCAATCAGCGCCTTGACCTGGGCCTGGCCCTCGGGGCTATACACGGCTTCGGCGCCGCGCTGCACGATGTAGCTGACGCCGTTGAACTTGGTGCACTGGCGGCGGTTCCACAGGCCCCACAGCTCGACACGTTCGCCATTGGCGGCGGTGCCCATGAGCCCCTTGGGCACCACGGTCAGGGCGCAGCGGGTGCCGGTGAAGCCGGCGTTCTTGGAGAACGAGCGAAACTCGATGGCGCACTCGCGCGCACCCTCGATCTCGTAGATCGAGTGGGGCAGGCTCGGGTCCTGAATGAAGGCCTCATAGGCGGCGTCAAACAGGATCAGGGCGTCGTTGGCGCGGGCGTAGTCGACCCAGGCCTTGAGCTGCTCTTTGGTGGCGACGGCACCGGTGGGGTTGTTGGGGAAGCAGAGGTAGATCAGGTCCACCTTCTCGCTTGGGATCTGGGCGGTGAATCCGTTCTCCGCGTTGATCGGCAGGTACGTGAGCCCGCCGTACTGCCCGGCGTCGTCGGCGTCACCGGTGCGGCCCGCCATCACGTTGCTATCGACATACACCGGATAGACCGGGTCGGTCACGGCGATGCGGTTGGCCTCGCCCAAAATGTCCAGAATGTTGGCGCTGTCGCACTTGCTGCCGTCGGAGACGAAGATCTCTTCGGCCGAGATCTGGCAGCCGCGGGCGACAAAGTCATGCTGGGCAATCGCCTCGCGCAGCCACAGGTAGCCCTGCTCGGGTCCATAGCCGTGGAAGCCCTCGCGGGTGCCCATCTCGTCGATGGCGGCCTTCATGGCGCTGCGGCAGGCCTCGGGCAGGGGCTCGGTCACATCGCCGATGCCCAGGCGGATGACCTGGTCATCGGGGTTGGCCTCGCTGAAGGCCTTGACCCGCCGGGCGATTTCGGGGAACAGGTAGCCCGCCTTGAGCTTGAGGTAGTTGCCGTTGACCTGGGCCATTGCGCGCGTGTTCGGGATGGCGCCGATTGTCCTATGGCAGCCGGCGCCCTCCAACGGTCGTGCTCAATCGTTGGCCTGAGACCGTACCGCTGCCTGCGACCGTTTGGAGATCCACAGCGCCAGACAGGCGACGACATTGGCTAGAGCCATGGCGGGACCCAGGGTTCTGTAGCCAACGACCTGGGCCAAGTTGATCACAGGACCATCGGGATGGATCAGCGTTTTGAGACTTGCCGCGGACAGGGTTTGGAGATCCCCTGGTATCAGATCACGTTGCCCTTGGCGAATCAGGCTGGCAATGTGATCGGCCTGAGCCGTTGTCATGGCGCTGTTGTCCAGCATGGTTGCCAGCGATTCCTGGAAGGCGTTGAAAACGATGCTGCCTACCAGAACCCCGCCAACGGCCACACCCAGGATCTGGGCAGCATTGCGCCATGACGAGGCAACACCCGCCAGACGGGCGGGGACCAAGCCCATGACCGTCGTCAACAGAGCTGGAGACGCCATCATTTTGAACAAGAGGAAAAGACTCATGATTGCGACGACCACCCCCATCGGTGTGTCAGGTTTGATCGAAAACACTGACAAGGCAATGGCGGCTGAAATCAGGAAACCTGTCAGTACGGTTCTATAGGCGCCGATCCTGGCGATGATTGGGCCTGAGATAAGATTGCCTAAGGCTGAACTGACGTTCATGGGAATCAGCGTAATCCCCGTCAGGGCAATCAGCATGTTGTGTTGCTTCTGCAGGAACAGCGCTGTGAAGAAGATTGGATCAGCGACATTGGCTGAAGCGAGGGCAATCAAGACAAAGATGGCTCCAGGCTGAGAGGGAAGTGTGAAATCAAAAGCCGTAGTTTTGAGTCGGTTAATGATGGTGGTAAGGGCAGCGATGATCAGGATGGCGATCGCCAGAAGGATCAATGCCGTTCGGGACGAAGCCTGGAATGCTGAGATGGCAGAAGAGAGCAAAACCAGGGCCAGCCCTGCTAGAACAGGAGTTGTGAACTCTATTGGCTTGTTGTTGCTGCTGTCCTTGGCAAGCACTTTGTTGGTGGTGAGAACGAACAGAAGGCCCAGCACAAGCCAAGACCCGACGACTGTTCGCCATCCAGCCAGGCCTGCTAGAGGCGCTGCCATCGACGGGCCAAGAATCTGGGTGATTGGCGAGACGGCTGCAAACCCTGAAAAGGCGATTGCTCGTTGTGCTGGTGTTGGGAAGGTTGCAGCCACCAAGGCGAGGCTGACAACACGCAGCAACATGCCGCCAATGCCCTCGAGGGCCCTTCCGGTCAGAATCAGGCCAAAGCTTTGACTGCAAAGTACAATTGCAACACCTAAGCAATAAATCAGTCCTCCGCCTAATAAAACTTTTTTGCTGCCGAATGCATCGCCTAGCGCGCCGGCGATAAACACCGCAAGCAGGCTGGCCGCTGGAGGGGCAATTCTGAGAATGTTGGCATTGTCAATGGAGAAGCCTAAGTCGTCTCCGATCGCGGTCAAAATGTAAGGCGCCGTTGCGAAGGAAAAGAGGCCAACGACGATGGCAAAGGCGGCGACAAAGAAAGTCTTTTTTTGATTGGAATCCCAGGCATTGGGCTTGTCGCTGGTCATCGAGGCGTTCATTGTATTTCTCAGCTCAGAGCGGCCAGGATGTCTGCATTGCTGTACCAGCTGGTCAATCCATCGACCACAGGTTTGATGCCCAGTTCCTGTCGTACATGATCCAGGTCCTTGTCCATCAATGAGTGCCAATCAATGGGAAAAAGTAGTTTTGCTTCCTCTCCCATGGCCATGCCTTTGACGATGCACTGTAATTTATAGCGAGCCGTTCGAGTCTTTTCTTGCTCATCTTCGATGTCGCGATAAGGCTTGTCGGCCATCAGCCAGCTGCCGAGAAGCGAGGTGATGTCAATGAAGGCGTAGCCTGGAAAGGCAAATTGTTGAACGCTGACCGAAATGACGCCTGTTTCTCCTGCGTTGTTCAGGGCGAAGCCAGTCACGATATGATGAATATCGTGGGTCGCAAGTACTCGATAATTGACATAATCGGCTGCGGTTTCCAGGTTGTTGAAATATTGTGGACTTGGATAGAAATTGATGTCGTAATCCATGACTTTGCAGGTCTCTGCAAACACACGGCCAAGGGTTCCTTTCGGCAGTGTCAGCAGCTCCTCCTGGCGGTAGGGACGTACCAGTTCGCGGCGCTCGATCAAATCATTGCTGGCTGGATCGCGTTGCAGGATCGAGAGGCATCGCTCCATGGGCTTGGAAGTGCTCAGTCGCTTCAAGGCCTCAAACGCATTGCTTGTTTCCTTGCCGGCGCCAAAGCCAAGATTGAATAGCTCAAGGAGGTCGCCTGAGTTGCTCGTGGCGACGATCTGATCAAGGTATTGAAATGACATTGGTCCTTGTGGTCAGGATCTGAGTCAATTTAATTCCGTGTCAAGGCCGTTGGATGTGGAAAAGATTAAGATTCCTGATGTTGTCTTGTGGCTGGCAGGTTTTCCGTCTTTGGATTTGATCTCTAGCCTTGGCTTAGAATCAACGATCATTGGATCGTCTCATCGAGTTTTGCAACTTTTGACTGCTGCATGCGTCCCTTGCGACCCGATCGACTTTGACGCCCTGATCGATCTGTCGATCAGCAAGCCGGCCCGTTACCTGGGCAACGAGCGGGGCGTTGAGCCGCGCGACTGGGATCTCGCCTGGTCAGAAGCCGGCGTGCGCTGGGCCCTCACCTACCCCGAGGTCTACGAGGTGGGTGCCAGCAACAGCGGCCACATCATTCTTTATTCGATCCTCAACAGCATCCCCGGCCAGCTGTGCGATCGCAGCTACCTGCCGGCTCCCGATCTGGCCGCGCGGCTGCGCGAGCGCGGCGTGCCTCTGTTTGCGGTCGAGAGCCGCCGGCCGCTCAAGGCCTTCGACATTCTCGGCTTTTCGCTCAGCTACGAGCTGGGCGGCACCAACATTCTCGAGATGCTCGATCTGGCGGGCATCCCGATCCATGCAGCAGAGCGCGGCGATCTGCCCCTCGATCACCCTGAGGCGCCGCCCTTGATCTTTGCCGGCGGGCCCACCGCCACAAGCAATCCCGAGCCGTTTGCTGCCTTTTTCGACTTTGTGGCCCTGGGCGACGGCGAAGAGCTGCTGCCCGAGATCGGGCTGGTGGTGGCCGAGGGCCGCGCTGCCGGGCTGAGCCGCATCGCCCTGCTGCGCGATCTGGCCCAGGTGCCGGGCGTCTATGTGCCCAGCCTGTATGGCCCGGGCGCCGACGGGGTCGCGGTGGAGCCGCTTGAACCTGGAATCCCGCCGCGGGTGCAGCGCCGCACGGCCACGCCCATGCCCCACTACGCCATGGGATTGGTGCCCCACATCGAGACGGTGCACGACCGGCTCACGGTCGAGATTCGTCGCGGCTGCACCCGCGGCTGCCGCTTCTGCCAGCCGGGCATGTTGACCCGCCCGGCCCGCGATGTGGAGCCCGAAGCGGTGATCGACGCCGTCGCCGAGGGCATGCGCCGCACCGGCTACAGCGATTTTTCGCTGCTGTCGCTGAGTTGCAGTGACTACCTGGCCCTGCCGGCGGTGGGGGTCGAGCTGCGCAACCGCCTGGCCGATCAGAACGTCACCCTGACCCTGCCCAGCCAGCGGGTCGACCGCTTCGACAGCAACATTGCCCACATCATCGGCGGCGCCCGCAAGGGGGGCATCACCTTCGCCCCCGAGGCGGGCACCCAGCGCCTGCGCGACATCGTCAACAAGGGGCTCACCGACGCTGAGCTGCTGGCGGGCATCCGCACGGCGATTCAGCAGGGCTACCGCAAGGTCAAGCTTTATTTCATGATCGGCCTGCCGGGCGAGACCGATGCGGATGTGCTCGGCATTGCCGACACCTGCCGCGCCTTGCAGCAGCAGTGCAGCGATCTGGGGCGCTTGGAGCTGAACATCACCATCTCCAACTTCACCCCCAAGCCGCACACACCGTTTCAGTGGCACAGCGTCAGCACGGCCGAATTTGCACGCCGTCAGCAACTGCTGCGCAGTGCCTTTCGCCAGCTGCGAGGGCTCAAGATCAATTTCACCGACATCAGGCTCTCCGCGATCGAGGACTTCATCGGCCGCGGCGACCGGCGCGTCGCCCCCGTGATCGAGGCGGCCTGGCGCGCCGGGGCGGGCATGGACTCCTGGTTTGAGTCGGCCGAACGCAGCCACAACGCCTGGAGCGGTGCGATCGAGGCCGCCGGGCTGGAGGGGCGCTACCGGGCGCTTGAGTTGGGCGCCTGGAGCGCTGCCGAGGCCATGGACCCGGGCGATCTGGAGGCCTTCTGCCGCCAGAGCCTGCCGTGGGATCACATCGATTCGGGCCTTGACAAGCGCTGGCTGGCTGGCGACCTCAAGAACGCCCTGGCGGCCACCGTGGTGCCCGACTGCTCGTTTGAGGGTTGCAGCAGCTGCGGGGTCTGTGGTCCGGAATTAGGCCACAACGTGGTCATCCCGCCGCCACAGATCCCGCCGGCCCTGCCCCAGCGGGCCCCGGCCAGCGAGCGGGTCTTCCGCCTGCGGATGGGCTTTGCCAAGACGGGCTCGCTGGCTCTGATCAGCCACCTCGACACCGTGCGACTGCTCGAGCGGGCTCTGCGGCGCACGGGCTTGCCGGTGAGTTTCACCGGTGGTTTTCACCCACTGCCGCGGCTGCAATTGGCCCTGTCGTTGCCCCTGGGCGTCGAGGGGCTGGGGGAGTGGTTGGACCTTGAGTTCACCGAGGCGGTCGATCCCGGGACCGTGCGGCAACGGCTGCAGGCCGAGCTGACCTCAGAGTTTGTGCTGTTGTCGGCTGCCGAGGTGCCAGTGTTCGGCCCGAGCCTGTCCCAGGAGCTGGAGGCTGCACGCTGGCAGTTTCAGCTGCACGACGATGGCTGCATGCAGCCGCCGCTGACCTGGTCGGCCTGGCAGCAGGCGGTGGCAGACGTGCTGGCCAGTCCCAGCCTGATCTGGCAGGACACTGACAAAAAGGGGCGGCCCAGGCAACGGGACTGCCGGCCGGCGTTGCTGTCCCTGGACCTCGAAGCCGAGGTCGGCGATCGCGGCGTCAGCCTGCGGTTGCAGGCTTCGATTGATGGGCAGGGGCGCAGTCTGCGGCCTCAGCAGGTCCAGCACTGGCTGAGTCAGCAGCTGGGTCGCGCGTTGACGCTCAGCCGGATCCGACGTCAGGCACTGTTGCTGCGTTCGTGCTAATTTCAAACAAGATCAGGATGCAGTCAGTCCATAGGCTGTGACTTGATCAGAAGATGCCGTACTTCATTTCGAAGACGGTTCTTCTCCATCCAGTCCAGGCATCAGCAATCAGGCTGTGCAAGGCAATCACTGAAGACGTCGCCGGCCAGGCCTGGCGATGGCTCTCCGCCCCAGAATTCCGATTCCATCTGACTTCCGGGGATCCCTTCCACGGTGTTCACTCCGTCTCCCTGGCCAGGTCTTGAGACCACTTCAGGGCAGCCCATTACCAGCAATTCAGTACGCGCTCCAGAGCTGAAAGACCGTTGTCCTTCAAGGCTCCTTTCAGAGTTCATCCGGCCAAAGCCTAAGCACCCCGGGCCAGCAGGGCTGGCCAGAGCACCCTTTCCTCTCCATGCCCCAGCAGATTGTCATCGCCGAGCAGCTGCGGATCGCTTCGGTTCTCACCGATGACCGTGTTGATGAGTTAATTGTTGCCCAGGGCCGTTACCAGATCGGTGATGTCTACCTTGGTACGGTTGAGAACGTTCTCCCCGGCATTGATGCTGCATTCGTCAATATCGGTGAAAGCGAGAAGAATGGTTTCATTCATGTCACTGACCTGGGACCGCTAAGGCTCAAGAAAGGTGCTGCTGGCATCACCGAACTGCTGGAGCCCAGGCAAAAGGTTTTGGTTCAGGTGATGAAAGAGCCCACCGGGACCAAGGGGCCCCGGTTGACTGGCAACCTCACGCTGCCTGGCCGTTTTCTGGTTTTGCAGCCCCATGGTCAGGGGGTCAACATCTCGCGTCGCATCAATGGCGAGAACGAGCGCAATCGCTTGCGTGCCCTCGGCGTGCTGATCAAGCCTCCAGGCACCGGCCTGCTGATTCGCACTGAAGCCGAGGGTGTCAGTGAAGATCTGCTGATCGATGACCTCGAAGCGCTGTTGCGTCAGTGGGAAGGCATCCAGGCGGCGGCTGAGACCGCCAACCCACCGGTGCTGCTCAACCGCGATGAGGATTTCATTCATCGAATCCTGCGCGATCACTTCAATCCCGACGTCGCTCGGGTGGTGGTGGACAGCGCGGCAGCAGTGGCCCGGGTGACGTCGTTCCTGGGGGCTGATCCGGCAGCTCCGGCTGTTGAGCACCACAACGAATCCAGCGAGATTCTGGAGCATTACCGCGTCAATGCGGCGATCCGCGATGCCCTCAAGCCCAGGGTTGATTTGCCGTCCGGCGGCTACATCATCATTGAGCCGACCGAGGCCTTGACCGTCGTCGACGTCAACTCGGGCTCTTTCACCCGCTCGGCCAACGCCCGCGAGACGGTGCTGTGGACCAATTGTGAGGCTGCTGTCGAGATCGCCCGCCAGCTGAAGTTGCGCAACATCGGTGGGGTCGTGATTGTCGATTTCATCGACATGGACTCCCGCCGTGATCAGTTGCAGCTGCTGGAGCACTTCACCCAGGCGGTCCGGCACGATGCGGCCCGCCCCCAGATCGCCCAGCTCACCGAGCTGGGTCTGGTCGAACTGACCCGCAAGCGTCAGGGGCAGAACATCTATGAATTGTTTGGCCGTGCTTGCCCCAGCTGCGGCGGCCTGGGCCATGTGGCGGTTCTACCCGGCAAGGACACCCTGCAGCCCCTGGCCACCACCTCAGGTCTGGTGCGTTCAGCGGCCTCGGCCCGTGCCGAGGTGCTCAGTCCCGGTGCTACTGAGGCCAGTGCCCGCCGCCGGCGCGGCGGGCGCGGCGGGCGCGCCGTCACCGAAACCCTCGACGGGGCGACGTTGGTCGAGTCATCGGCGCGGCCTTCGGCCGAGGCTGAACCCAGCGCGTCGGCGCCCTCTGAAGGCGGTGGCAGCCGCCGTCCCGAGCTCGATGTGGTGGCGGTGCCGATGGACGACACCCAGGAGCTCGTCTATGGCTGGATGGGCTTCAGCCCAGCGCTGCTGCTCGAGCCGACCACTGCCAGCGACAACCTGCTGGTGCGGGTGGTGCGCCCTGGCGAAGATCCCCAGGCGGTGGTCGACGAGGCCCGCCAGCAGCTGGCTGCTGCCGGCGGCCGGCGCCGCCGCCGTGGCCGCAATGCGACCGACACCGCCACCGAGGCGACGGCCGCCAAGCCGTCGGTCGCCGTCGAGATCACCCCCTTGCCGGTGGGATTGCGCGAAGAACCGCTGATCACCGTGTCGGTGCCCAGCCACGACCCCATTCCCAGCTACGACCCTATCCCCAGCCGCGAAGCTGCCCCCCAGGCCGCTTCGGAACCCACGCCCGAACCCACGCCTGAAGTCGATGACGCTGGCGAGCCCCGCCGCCGCCGCCGCCGCTCCTCGGCTGCAGTTTGAGCTTCACCCCGACGACCCCTTTGCCGGCTTGGATCCCGCCGCTTGTGTCGGGGTCGACGAGGTGGGCCGCGGCTGCCTGTTTGGGCCGGTCTTTGCGGCGGCGGTTCAGCTGCCGGCCGGCGCCCTGGCGCCGCTGGCAGCGGCGGGACTGACCGACAGCAAACGCCTCAGTGCCCGCCGCCGCCAGGCGTTGCTGCCGCTGATCCAGCGCCACGCCCTGTCCACCTCTCTGGGGCAAGCCTCTGCCGCCGAAATCGACCATTGGGGCATCCGCCGGGCCACCGAACTGGCGATGTTGCGGGCCCTGCAGCGCCGCTCCTGGCAGCCCCGGCTGGTGATCGTGGATGGCAACCTGCCGCTGCGCCTGTGGGCCGGCGCCCAGGGCACCCTGGTGGCCGGTGACCGGCACAACCTGGCCATCGCCGCCGCCAGCGTGCTGGCCAAACAGGCACGGGATCAGTTGATCACGCGCCTGGCCGAGCGCTATCCGGGTTATGGACTCGAACGCCATGCCGGCTACGGCACCGCCCTGCACCGCAGCGCCCTGCAGCAGCTGGGGGCCACCCCGCTGCACCGACGCAGCTTTCTGCGCGGGCTGGTTATGCCTCCAACCCTGGCGTCGGCGGCGGGGACTCCTGACACCAATGTTCAAAGTCGGCCAGCAGCTGCTGACCCACCCGGCTCTTGATGCCCAGCAGGATGCCGGCCAACAGCGATTGGCCAGTGGCTTCCAGCACCCGCGCCGGAATCAGCTTGAGCAGCGGCGGTTGGCTCACCCGGACGGCCAGGGTCGCTTCACCGCCGAGGCCATCGCCGCTGGCCACCAGCCAGGAGTCCAGGCTCAGTTCAAAGTCGTCGACCAGGCCCAGCCCCTCGAGGTGGCAGTCGAGGGCTTGCAGCTCCAGGCGATCGCCCTGGTGGTGGGTGCGCAGCTCGACGATCGGCTGGATGCGCAGCTGAAACACCTGCAGCGGCGTCACGGTGTAGCGGTAGCGACCGGGTCCCAGGGTGTGAAGCTGTTGGGGATCAAGCAGGGCGTGCACCACCCGCTGCTCGTGGCTGAGGTACTCAGCCAGGCGCTCGCGTCCCTGCCCCACGCGCAACTGCAGCTGCTGACTGGCGCTGAAGGCCAAGGGCATGAGCTGGGGCCCGGGGCGCCATGATCCTATCGATCGCCCTTGCGTTCTCCCCAGCCCCTGTTGCCATGCGTGTTGCGTTCCTCGGTCCCGTCGGCACCTATGGCGAGCGAGCTGCCCATCGGTTGGCCGAGCTCGAGGGTTGGCAGGCGCCTGAGTTGCTGCCCCAGCAGGGCATCCGCGCGGTGGTGCAGGCCCTGGCAGCCGGCACGGCCGACGCGGCGGTGGTTCCGGTCGAAAACTCGGTGGAGGGCGGCGTGACCGCGGCTCTCGATGCCCTTTGGGAACAGCCAGATCTGACGGTGGCGCGAGCGCTGGTGCTACCGATCCGCCACGCCCTGGTGGGCAGTGGGCCGATCGAGGCGGTCAGCGAGGTGCTGTCTCACCCCCAGGCCCTGGCCCAATGCAGCCAGTGGCTTGAGGCCCAAGTGCCCACGGCCCTGCAGTTGCCCACCAGTTCGACGGCCGAGGCTGCCCGTCTGGTGCGGGGCAGTCGCTTTAGAGCGGCGGTGGCGTCCACCGAGGCTGCCCGTGAGCACGGCCTCGAGGTGCTCGCTTATCCGATCAATGATGTGGCCGGCAACTGCACCCGTTTTCTGCTGCTCCGACGCGGCGAGCGGGGGCTGCAGGGCGCCTTGGCCAGCCTGGCGTTCTCGCTGCATGCCAACCACCCCGGCGCTCTGCTGGAAGCCCTGGTCTGCTTTCAGCATCGGGGGCTCAACATGAGCCGGATCGAATCGCGCCCCTCGAAGCGTGAGATGGGCGAATACATCTTTTTTGTGGATCTCGAACTGGCCGGCGGCGCCGGTGCGGCGGCCCTGCAGGGCGTGCTCGACGATCTGGCACCCCTGTGTGAGCACCTGGCTTTGTTCGGTGCTTATCCGATCACCACCGAGGTCTGATGACGAGCGAGGTCTGATCACCCCCGTGGTCTGAGGTCGTCGGCCGCTCGCTTTGCCTGGGGGCCGCTGATCAGCCGGGCTTCTGGCCGCGAAAGACGCCAAAGCGCATCAGACCGGTGGCAAAGGCCCAGTGCATCAGCAGCAGCGTCGGCACCTCCCGCAACCCCAGTCCCACGCCCCGCAGCCCCAGGCTGAGCACGGCTGCCGGCCGGCGGGCCCCCTCGATGATCGAATCGAACCAGGAGGGCAGGGTCGCCACGCTCCAGTCGCCGGTCTCGATTGTGAGGCCTGCGGCATGGCGGCTGCCCTGCAGATGGGCCTGGAGGCTTTCGATCGAGGCGAATTCGGGGTGGGCCCAGTTGTCCAGCAACCGGCGCATGACCCACCGCTCGATGGTTGACAGCTCGCCCTGGCTGGGGTCCCGCCGGTTCCAATCGGCGACCGCCAGCCGACCTGAGGGCTTCAGCACCCGCAGCAGCTCATCGGCGTAGCGCTGTTTGTCGGCCATGTGGGGGCAAGCCTCAACACTCCAGACGGCATCAAAGCTCTGGTCGTCCAGCTCCAGCGCCAAGGCGTCCATGACCGCAAAGCGGCAGTTCTGGTTCAGCGGCGCTGGCGTCAGGCTCTGGGCTCTGGCGATCTGGGCGGGGCTGATGCTGATGCCCAGCACCTCCAAGCCATAGGCATCGGCCAGGATGCGGCTGCTGCCGCCGATGCCGCAGCCCACATCGAGAACGCGGGATCCGGCTGGCAGCTGATCGAGGCCGCTCCAGCGCACCAGCGCATGCACAAAATCGTGCTTGGCCTGGCGAAAGTCCCGGGACCGCGGCGGATCGCCGTAGTGGCCCAGGTGAATGTGCTCGCCCCAAAGGCGCTCGAGCAGGGCGTCGTTGGTCCAGTTGTCGTAGGCCCTGGCAACGCTGCTGCTGTCGGTGTAAGCCCGGCTCATGCTGCGGGTGGGGGCTAGGAGGTGGTGAAGGTGTCCTTGAGAACGGTTCGGGCAGCCAGTTGCCTGCGGGTGTGATCCAGCAGGGCGTATTCCTGGCGCAGGCGCTCGGCTGTGTCGGTAATCTCCAACAGGGCCTGTTGCTGTTCGGCCACCGGACCCGCCAGGTGCGAGCCGATCCAGAACGACAGCTCGCGCGGCAAATCGGGCAGATCGCTGGGCAGGGCAGCCGGTTTGTCGATCAACTTGCCCGTCAGTTCGACCACATCCTGAAGGGCCTGGCTGACATCCCGGGCCAGACCCTCGAGTGAGGCGTGAGACTCGGTTGCGTCGTCTTCGATCCAGCTCACAAGACCGACGCGAAACGGGGTCTCACGCAGGATCTCCAACACGCGAAAGCGCTGTTGGCCCATGGTCACGATGTTGCTGCGGTCATCCTCCTGCGTCTGGCAGTGGATGATTTCAGCGCAGCAACCGACGCTGGCCATGCGCTGGGATTCCGGATCCCAGCGCACCACGCCAAAGCGTCGGTCTTCAGCGAGCACGGTCCGAAGCATCATCCGGTACCGCGGCTCAAAGATGTGCAGAGGTAGCACTTCCTGGGGAAACAGCACCAGATCCGGCAGGGGAAACAGCGGCAATTCCCGCACAGCCAGTTCACCCATGGTGCTGCCCGACAATGGCCCTGATCCTAGGAACGCAGCGCAGGGCTTCGTTGGCGATCAGGGGCATGATCCTGGACAGGGTCCGATCAGAGCTTGACTTCGATGTCAACGCCGCTGGGCAGATCGAGTTTCATCAAGGCATCGATCGTCTTCGAACTGGGGCTGTAGATATCGATGATCCGGCGGTGGGTGCGGGTCTCGAAATGCTCGCGCGAATCCTTGTCAACGTGGGGCGAACGGAGCACGCAGTAGATCTTGCGCTTCGTGGGTAGGGGAATCGGTCCGATCGCTGTTGCAGCGGTGTGATCGGCCGTCTCAATGATTTTGTCGCAGGAGAGATCCAGCATGCGACGATCAAACGCCTTCAGGCGAATGCGGATCTTCTGCTGAGCGATGGGGGTGGACATGGAAGTGGAAAAGCGGTGATCTGACGAGCGTCCGCGGCTCCTGCTGAACCGGGATGTCGAGGGGCCCGATCAGGTTGACCCCGGAGGTGAATTGTCGAGGTGCTGGAGCTGGCGGACCCGAAGGCCCGCCAGCCAACCCTAGATCAGCACGGGAGTGCTGCCAGGATCACTCGAGGATCTTGGAAACCACGCCGGCACCGATGGTGCGGCCGCCTTCGCGAATGGCGAAGCGCATGCCCTGTTCGATGGCCACCGGGCAGATCAGTTCGCCGGTCATCTTAATGCGGTCACCGGGCATCACCATCTCGACGTTGGAGCCGTCGTCAGAGGTGAAGGCGGTGATCTGACCGGTCACATCCGTGGTACGGATGTAGAACTGCGGGCGGTAGCCGGCGAAGAAGGGAGTGTGACGACCACCCTCTTCCTTCTTGAGCACGTACACCTCACCTTCGAACTTGGTGTGGGGCTTGATCGAGCCAGGCTTGACCAGCACCATGCCGCGCTCGATGTCTTCCTTCTGGATGCCGCGCAGCAGCAGGCCGACGTTGTCGCCAGCCATGCCCTCGTCGAGCAGCTTGCGGAACATCTCGACGCCGGTGACGGTGCACTTGCGGGTGTCCTTGATGCCGACGATTTCGATTTCTTCGCCGACTTTGACTTTTCCGCGCTCGATCCGGCCGGTGGCGACGGTGCCGCGACCGGTGATCGAGAACACGTCTTCAACAGCCATCAGGAAGGGCTTGTCGACTTCGCGCTCAGGCTCGGGGATCGACTCGTCGACAGCTTTCATCAGCTCATCGACCTTGCCTTCCCAGGTGGCGTCGCCTTCGAGGGCCTTGAGGCCAGAGACCTGGACCACGGGGATGTCATCGCCGGGGAAGTCGTAGCTGCTCAGCAGCTCACGCACTTCCAGTTCGACCAGCTCGAGGATCTCCTCGTCGTCGACCATGTCGCACTTGTTGAGGGCGACCACCAGGGCGGGCACGCCGACCTGCTTGGCCAGCAGGATGTGCTCCTTGGTCTGGGCCATCGGGCCGTCGGTGGCGGCGACCACGAGGATTGCACCGTCCATCTGGGCGGCGCCGGTGATCATGTTCTTCACGTAGTCCGCGTGGCCCGGGCAGTCCACGTGGGCGTAGTGACGGTTGTCGGTCTCGTATTCGACGTGGGCGGTGTTGATGGTGATACCGCGCTCCCGCTCTTCGGGGGCACCGTCGATCTGGTCATAGGCCTGAGCCTTGGCCATGCCCTTTTTGGCCAGCACGTTGGTGATGGCTGCCGTGAGGGTGGTCTTGCCGTGGTCAACGTGGCCGATCGTGCCGATGTTGACGTGGGGTTTGTTCCTTTCGAACTTCTCGCGAGCCATGGTTGTAAAGAATCGGGGGGGTTATGGGGTTGGGTGAAGATCAGGATTTGCCCTGATTCTTGGAGATGATG
>JBJOHB010000220.1:0-4134 GCA_046047915.1 Cyanobacteriota bacterium | reverse complement strand
ACCCTGCCGCTCGAGCAGCTGTACGTGCTGGGCCTGCCCTGCGTCGACAACGTCAGCCGTGATGGTCTGCAGACCTTTCTCGAGAGCACGGTCAGCTCACCGGAGACGGTGGTGCACTACGAGTTCATGCAGGACTTCCGCATTCACTTTCGGCACAGCGACGGCCGTGAAGAGACCGTGCCCTTCTTTGGCCTGGACACCCCCAAGCTCAAGGACGTGTTCGCCCCCAGCTGCCTGAGCTGCTTCGACTACACCAACGCCGGGGCCGACCTGGTGGTGGGCTACATGGGGGCCACCTTTGGCCGCCAATGGATCACCGTGCGCAACGAGCGCGGTGCCCAGCTGCTGGCCCTGGTCGAGGACGAGCTCGACACCGCCCCGGTGACCAGCAAGGGCAGCCGCCAGGCGGCTGTGCAGCAGGGCATCGACGCCTACGACAAGGCGGTCAAGCTGCCCCTGTGGCTGGCCCGGCTTGTGGGCTGCGTCGTCAACGCCGTGGGCCCGCGGGGCCTGGAATATGGTCGCTTCTCGATCGATTCGCACTTCACCCGCAACGCCCTGTGGCTCAGGCGCCACCACCCCAAGATCGCCGAACGCCAGATTCCTGAATTCGCCCGCCGGATCGTGGCGCGCTACCGATTGCCGGCGCTATGAGTGAGGCATGAGACAAGCTGGCGTTCTGCTGCACGTGACCGCCCTGCCGGGTCCGCAGCAGAGCGGCAGCTTCGGCCAGGAGGCCTGCGACTGGATTGATCTGCTGAGCCGGCACGGCATCGGCGTCTGGCAGGTGCTGCCCCTGGCACCGCCCGATGGCACGGGCTCGCCCTACAGCTCGCCCAGCGGCTCGGCCCTCAACCCCCAGCTGCTCGACCGGGCTCGCCTGGACGCCGAGGGCTGGTCGGAGAGCAACCCCGACCACAGGCAGGCCTTCGAGCGCTGGCGGCAACGCCAACAGCATTGGTTGCAGGACCATTGCCGTTTTGTCGTGCTCAAGCGCCTGCACGGCGACCAGCCGTGGTGGCTGTGGCCGGCCGATCTGGCCCAGCGGCGCCCCCAAGCCCTGCAGCAACTCGACCGGCAGCAGGCGACCGCCCTGCACGACGAAGCCCTGCTGCAGTGGCATCTGCAGCGCCAGTGGCAGGCCCTGCGCCGCCATGCCCAGCAGGCCGGCGTGCAGATCGTCGGCGATCTGCCCTTCGATGTGGCCCACGACAGCGCCGACGTCTGGAGCCGGCCCGGCCTGTTTGCGATCCGGCCCAGCGGCCGCCTGCTGCAACAGAGCGGAGTACCACCCGATTACTTTTCGGCCACGGGTCAGCTGTGGGGCACGCCGGTGTACCGCTGGAGCCGCCATTGGCTCAGCGGCTTTGGCTGGTGGATCCGCCGCCTGCTGCGCCAGCTCGAGTTGTTTGATCTGTTACGCCTCGATCACTTCAGGGCCCTGCAGGCCTTCTGGAGCGTGCCCGGGGATGCCACCACGGCCGAGAACGGCCGTTGGCGCCCCTCGCCGGGCTGGCCGCTGTTGGGCTTGTTGTGGCTGGCCTGCCTGCAGCGCGGCCTGCTGCGCGGTGGTCGCCTGCCGCTGATCGCCGAGGACTTGGGCGTGGTGACCCCCGGCGTCGAATGGCTGCGGGATGGATTCGCCCTGCCGGGCATGAAGATCCTGCAATTCGCCTTCGACGGCGATACCGCCAACCCTTACCTGCCGCTCAACTTCAAGGGACGCCGCTGGGTGGTGTATACGGGCACCCACGACAACGCCACCACCCTGGGCTGGTGGTGGCAGCTGGATCACGAGAGCCGCCAGCGGATCGAGCAGACCCTGGGGGCCGCCGTGCAGGCCCCGGGCTGGCAGCTGGCCGAGCTGGCCCTGAACTCCAGCGCCGACCTGGCGGTGGTGCCCCTGCAGGATCTGCTCGAGCTGGGCGATGAAGCCCGCTTCAACACCCCCGGCACCGCCAGCGGCAACTGGAGCTGGCGGCTGCAGCAGCCGATCGCGAGCCTCGAGGGTCCCCTCAAGGGCTACGGCGAAATGGCAGCCCGGGGCCAGCGGTAGCGCCCGGGAGCCACAGGGCTCAGGGGCGCGCCGTTCCACAGCACGTCCTGGCCCGGATCAGGCGCTGGCTCGACGATCAGCTCGGCCGGGCCAACCAGGGGCAGCAGCAGCTCGCCAGCACCCAGCTGCAGGGTCTGGCTTTGACCGTCGGCACCGCGCAGCTGCACGCGGCTGGGCCGGCTCAGCTGCAGCGACAGCACACCTGTGGCGGCAGCCTGCTGGGGTGGCTGGGGGGGGGCGGTGCCGGCAGCACGAGCAGGCTCGGGCCGCCGCAGCACAGCCAGACCCTGGCCTTGCCGCGCCCGCGCCAGGGGCCGCAACTCGGGGTAGAGAGTCGGCAACAGGTCGCTGCCCGCCGGTGGCAACCCGCGCCGCTCGCTCTCGGCCAGGGGCGGCAGCGGGTTGAGCGCGAGCAAGCCTTGGGCCGCCAGGCGACGCTGCTCCAGGTTCAGGGCGTACAGCACCAGCAACAGCAACACCCCGTAGACGGCGGTGCCCTGCCAGGTGCTGAACAGCTGCACCGACAACAGGGGTTGACGGGCCTGAGCGCGGTTGCGGCGGGTCTGCAACGGTTCTGTGGCCGCCAAAGCCTGGCGCAGACTGCCGCGCTCGAGGCCGAGGTGCCGCTCGAGCAGCGGCACCATCGTGCGCAGATAGGCAACCTCGGGCAGGCGATCCCGCCAGCCGCGCTCAAGGGCTTCGAGCACCGGGGTACTGATGCGGGTCTCAAGGGCCAGCTGCCTGAGGTTGAGCCCCCGAGCTTCACGGGCCTGACGCATCAGGATGCCGGCCGACACCAACGGGTCCTGGTCCTGCACGTCGGACGTGCCGATGCCCGGGCCTTCGCCGCCGGCGCGACGCCAAATCCTGGCCAACCAGGAGGGTTTCACGACTGCAGCCATGGTTCCCATTCTTGGGCCTGGAGCCGTCTCCAGCGCCCCTCGGGCAGCTCGCCCAGCTGCAGTCCATCGATCGCCGTGCGCTGCAGGTCGAGCACCGGATGGCCCAGGCCTTCGGCCGTGCGTCGGATCTGGCGGTTGCGGCCCTCGTTCATCACCAGCTCCACCTGGGTGCGATCGGGGCGCTGCTGCAACACCGTCACCGCCACCGGCTGACTGGGGCAGCCGTCCAGCGGCACGCCGGCGCGCCAGCGACGCAAGACGCCGGCATCGGGCTGACCGCGCAACCAGACGCGATAGGTCTTGCGGTGGCCGTAACGGGGATGGGTCAACCGCAGGGTCAGGGCGCCGTGATTGGTGAGCAACAGGGCACCGCGACTGCCCACATCAAGCCGACCCACCGGGTGCAAGCCCTGGCCCTGGCGCAGGTCGGGCGGCAGCAGCTCCAGCACCGTGGCAAATCCATCGGCATCGCCACAGCTACAGACCACCCCGGGGGGCTTGTTGAGCAACAGCACCAGCGGCGTGGCCGCCATGGGCAGGCGCTGCCCGTCGAGAACCAACTGATCACGGGCCGGATCGGCGCGGTCCCCCAGTCGGGCCACCTGGCCATTGACCTGCACCCGACCGGCACGCAGTAGCTCCTCGGCGCGACGCCGGGAGCACACCCCCGCCATCGAGAGCAGCTTCTGCAACCGCTCAGCCGCCATCACCCCCGCAGCGAACACGCGCCAGCACTGCGTCCATCCTGCCGCCCGGAGATCCGTGATACGTTTACGAAACACTTTGGTTTCGCAACCAGCACCGCCATGGTCGCCGCCCCACTTGCCGCCGTTGCCACGCCGCCGGTTGCCTCGGGCTCTTCGGGTTCGGATTCAGGCGACCTGGTGCGCAGCTACCTGCGCGACATCGGTCGCGTGCCATTGCTGACCCACGAGCAGGAGATCACCCTGGGGCGCCAGGTCCAGGAGCTGGTGGCCCTGGAAGAGCTGGAAGCCGAACTGGAGCTGCGCGCTGGGGGCTCCAAGCCCAGCCCTGAGCAGCTGGCCGCTGCCGCTGGCCTGAGCCCCCAGCAGCTGCGCAAGCGTTTCACCGCCGGCCGCCGCGCCAAAGAGCGCATGGTCGCCGCCAACCTGCGCCTGGTGGTCAGCGTTGCCAAGAAGTACACCAAGCGGAACA
>JBJOHB010000219.1:0-4192 GCA_046047915.1 Cyanobacteriota bacterium | reverse complement strand
TCGATCCTCGTCGGGGTGAAACCTGGCGGGCGTTCTGACTGACGCTTGCCGCGGCAAGCGCTTCACAGCTGCGGGACAGCGGCGGATTTGCACCACCTTTCCCCGTTTCCATCGGCGGCTGGTCCCCGCCGATACCAGTGGGTTCACCATAGGCGTGGCTCAGAACAGGAATTGGGTTTTGACCAGGGCCCCCAGCTGGTTGAAGCTCTGCCCCGCTGGGGTGTCCTGTCCATATGGCCTTGACAGGTAAAACAGACCAGGTGTGACCGTGATTGCGTCACTGACCTGGATTTTGTACCACCATTCCCACATCCAGTTGGCGTCGTTGACCCCGGCGCCGCTGACCAGGCTGGTGGCAAACGGCGCCTGGCCAAAGGCCATGCCGGCGCTGTTGCCCGGGGCCAGCACGTCGAGCCATTGCAGGCCCACCGACCAGGCGACGGCGTTGCGTGCTGGATCGCCGTCCACGGGCTGGCTGTAGGTCAGTTGGCTGATTTCCCAACCGGCGCTGATCGAGGGGACCCAGCCACTGTTGACCGGTTGCCAGTAGCCGCTGAGCCCGATGGTGTTGGTCAGGCCTGGCTCATCAAACCAGGGTTGCATGAAGTTGGTGGAGTAGGGCGACACCTCGCCCTGAATGGCCGAATAGACCAGGGCCAGGGCCCACTGTTCCTTCTGGTAGCCCACCTGAACGGTGGTAGAGGCGCGGGACGCCTGGGTGCCGATGCCGCCCTCAGCTGGGTTGCCGGTGTTGGCGCCCTGGGAAATGTATTGGACGGTCACGCTCCAGGCATCCTGTTTCCACCAGATGCCAGCACCAGCGCCGACGTTGAAGTCATAGCTGACCGGGGTACCGGCCATGGTGAACATATCCAGAATCGTCGAGTCGGGATAGACGCTGGGGTACATCGCCAACATGTCATTCTGCTCAATCAACGCCCCGATGGTCAGGGTGAAGTTGCCAACCGGGAACTGGTAATACAGGCGGTCGATGCCAACGATATTGGCGCCAGAATCCTCCTGGTAGGACGCCTCCAGCTGGGACAGCCGGGTAGGGCCTGCGCCAAAGAAGCTGTTGCTGGTGGTATCAAAGTTGCCGGCTCTTAAGCGCGTGCGCAGCAGGTCGTTGCCGGTGAAGCTTGTGAGAAGGTTGATGCGCAGGTCGTAGTTGAAGGTGACAGCGCCATAGTTGTTGCGGGCGTTGCTGACCAGGTTGTTGGCGCTGCCCAAGAAACTGTTGCCTCCGACCACCATGTTGGCTTCAACAGCGAGTTTGGTTGTGGTGCTGAACTGCTGCGCCTGGAGCACCCCTACCTTGGCTTCGAGGCCATCAACACGGCCCTTGAGCACGGCGAGTTCCTTGTCGAACTCGGCCATCAGCTTTTTGAGCTCGTCGGTCACCTCCGAAACGCGATCCAGGCAGGCATTGAGCAGGGCAGCCGCTTCAAAGCGGGTCATCGCCCTGGCGCCGCGGTAGGTGCCGTCGGGATAACCCGCCACGCAGCCGTAGCGCTCAATCAGGTTGGATAGGGCCTGGTAGGCCCAGTCGGTCGGCTTGACGTCAGATAACTGGGAGAGACTGGTGACCTGCTCAGCAGCGGCATACCGATTGACCGTCGCCAGGTCCAGCTCGCCTGCTTGGCCGGCGAGGGGGGTCAGCAGACCCAGCGCCGCAGGAGCCATCAACAGGCGCCGAAAATGCTTCATCGAAGGGACCACGGCCAAGAAAAAGAGACGAGCGTTGAAGAACGATAATCGTTCTTGCGACGAGCCGCCCGGTTGGACGCAGGCTATCGGCGTGTTCCTGGGTGGCCAGGCGATTGCACACCTGAAGCGGTTGTAAAAGGCACGTGCTGGCGTGATGGTTGCCTCTTGTGCAGGCGAGCGCGCCAGCGAAGCTGACCCCAGTCGTGTCTCGACCGCCCATGCTCCCGGCTTCATCCGCTGGTTCCCGTCGCCGCGGCCTGCCGTTGGCCGCCCTGGCGAGCCTGACAATCGCGCTGGTGGGCTGCCAGGCGGGCGGCTCCGCCAAGGCACCCCAGCCCCATCAGGTGGCGGCCGCTTTTGTGGAGGCCGTGGTTTTACCGCAATACAACCAGCTGCTGCAGAGCAGCGAGTCCCTGGCCCAGGCTCTCGACACCCTGGCTGCCCAACCGACGCAGGCCCACCTGACGGCGGCCCGTGCTGCCTGGGCTGCGGTGCGCCAGCATTGGGAAACGGGCGAATCATGGGCCTTTGGCCCGGCCGAGAGCCAGGGTTACGACGGCAACCTCGACGACTGGCCGGTCAACACCAAAGATCTGGCAGCAGCCCTGAACGCCCCGGCGCTGTCGGCCAGGACCTTTGCCCAACTGACCACGACAGCGCGGGGCCTGCATGGCATCGAGGCGGTGCTGTTTGGCCCTGGCCTCAGCGAGGCGTCGGCATTGACCCCCCAGCAGCGCGCCTATCTGCGTGAGGCCGGCCAGGACCTGGTGGTGCAATCCCGCGGCCTGCTGCAGGCCTGGCAGGGACCCGAGGGCTTTGGCGCCACCTTGGTGGGTGCCTCTGGCAATGCTCAAGCGGCCGACAACGCCGTCAACGAGATGCTGCAGGGCATGATCGGCACCCTTGAAGAGTTGGCGGCCGAAAAGCTCGGTCAGCCCCTGAGCACCCGCAACAAAACCGATCTCGAAAGCTTTTACAGCGACACCACCCAGGCCGATGTGGTCGCCAACCTGAGCGGTGTGGAGCAGGTGTGGACACGCACCCGCCTGCAGGCGCTGATCGCGGCCCAAGATGCCGCGCTCGCCCGCTCGATCGACCAGGCCCTGACAGGGGCGCTGGCCCGCGCCCGCGCCCTGCCGCCCCGGCTCAACGGCCAGCTCACCACTGAATCGGGCCGCCAGGCGATTGCGGCGGTGGTGGCTGACTGTGAGCGCAGTGCCAAGCTGCTGCAGCAGGCCATGGAGTCGCGCGCCTGATGGGCTGGCGCCTGCGACGCACGGGGCTCGTTCTGCTGTCTTTTGTGGTGGGCCTTGGCCTGGGTGTGCTGGTGCTGGCCTGCTTCAAAGGGCCTGACCCGCAGCGTGCGGCTGGTGTGATGACGGTCAACAACCGCACCTCGGCCGCCTTTGAGCGCCCTGCTGGTGGCCTCAGTCCGGCAGAGCTGGCCCGCCATGACCAAGCCGATCTGGTCTTTGACCGCTCCCATGTGCCGCTGGCGGGCCACCCCGGCGCAGGCCTTGGCCCGTTGTTCATTGCCAATTCGTGCGTGGCCTGCCACGTGCGCAACGGTCGCGGCCGCCCCGTGGCCGACGAGGCCCTGGTGCGGCTCTTTCCTGCGACCACCGCCCTGGGCCCCCAGTTGCAAACCCAGGCCACCTATGGCCATCGCCCCGAGGCGGTGCTGTCTTTGGCCTGGCCCGCGGCCGCAGCGCCGGCGCTGCGTCAGCCTCAGGTGCAGCTGTCGCCCCTGCCAGAGCAGGCGCCCCTGCCCGCCAGGCTGCGTGGTTCGCTGCGGGTGGCCCCGCCGCTGCTGGGCCTGGGCCTGCTGGAGCAGGTCCCAGACGCGGCGATCACCGCGTTGGCCGACCCCGACGACGGCAATGGCGACGGCATTTCGGGGCGCCCCCACTGGCTCGATCAGGGCCAGGGCCAGCGCCGTTTGGGCCGTTTTGGCTGGAAGGCGATCCAGCCCAGCGTGCGCGAGCAGTCAGCGGCGGCGTACAACGACGACATGGGCCTGACCACGCCGCTCAACCGGCACAGCGATCGCAGTGCCGCTGGTCTGCCAGCCGACATCAGCAATCAGGAGCTGGATCTGGTCACCTACTACAGCCAGACCCTGGGGGCACCTCGCACGGACCTGCCCGCCACGGCGGCGCTGGTGCGGCAGGGGCGCCAGCTGTTTGACCAGATGCAGTGTGCCCGCTGCCATGTTCCCCAGCTGCGTACGGGCCATAGCCCCACTGCTGTTGTTCAGGCTCTGCAGGGGCAGACGATTTGGCCCTACAGCGACCTGTTGCTGCACGACATGGGGCCGGGCCTCGACGACGGCGTGCCCGAGCGCGGCGCCTTGAGCTCAGAATGGCGCACGCCGCCCCTGTGGGGCATCGGCCTGGCGCAGACGATCAACCCGCAAGCGGGGTTTCTGCACGATGGGCGGGCCCGCAGCCTCGATGAAGCGATCCGCTGGCACGGCGGTGAGGCC
>JBJOHB010000218.1:0-6957 GCA_046047915.1 Cyanobacteriota bacterium | reverse complement strand
GGCCGCCCGGCAAAGGCACTGGTGACCTGCCGGCTGCTCCAGGGTCACCAGGTAGAACCCGTTGCCCTGTTCCTTTTCAATCACTCCGGAGGTCTCGATCATGCGGCGGCCTGCGCTCTCCTTGTCCTGGTTGAACAATCAGCTTAAGCGTCGCCCTGGTCTGGGACGGCGGCCATGACAACCCTGCTGTTGCACAAACCCTATGGGGTGCTGAGCCAGTTCAGCCCCGAACCGCTCAGCCGCTGGCAGACCCTGGCGAGCTTGATCGACGTGCCCGGGGTGTATGCGGCGGGGCGCCTGGATGCCGACAGCGAAGGCCTGCTGCTGCTGACCAGTGACGGCCGGCTGCAACAACGGCTGACCGATCCGAAGTGTGGCCATTGGCGCCGCTACTGGGTGCAGGTGGAAGGCGACGCGGCGGCCCGACCCAACGCCCTGGAGCAACTGCGCCAGGGCGTCATGGTCCAGCAACGCCTGACCCTGCCGGCCCGGGTCAACCTGGTGCCGGCAGGGCAGACCATGGCCGCCGGCATCGGCGAGCGCCAACCGCCGATTCGGCAGCGCTTGCAGATCCCCACCAGCTGGCTGGAGATCGAATTGCGCGAGGGACGCAACCGCCAGATCCGCCGCATGACCGCCGCCGTCGGCCTGCCCACCCTGCGGTTGATTCGTATGGCCATCGACTTGATGGATGGACAGCCACCCCTCAGTTGGCAGGGGCTGGCGCCGGGAGCCTGGCGCGAGGTGACCAGCGCCGAGGCGCAGCGGCTGGAGCGACTGCGCCATTCGCCCGGACGGGGCGGCCGGGCCGGCGGTGGAAAGTCAGGCCAGGGGGGTGGTGGTGGGTAAGGGGGTCTGGCGTTCAGCCTGGTAGGCCTCACGATTGAGTTCCCGCTCCAGCGTCTTGATGCGCATGGCCCGCAGGCAGTATTTGCAGCCACCGGTGGTCTGCAGGTGTTTCTCGGGGGTGATCGCGATCAGCTTGACCGGGTGCGTGCGGCAGCGGATCTTGATCGGTGACTTGAAGCTCTTGTACAGGATCCCGGCGTAGTCGTACTGATCCCCAAAGCGGGCCTGTGCACGCTTGAGAAACACCTCCTCACTGATTGGGCTGCCCATGGCCGCGGAGGTTAAACAGGTCTGGAGCCGTCCAGCCACAGCCGACAAGAACTGTGATGGAGCGCGGCTGGGTTGCGGCCGACGCTCACCCGAGCACGGAACGAAGCTCGCGCACCGTCATCAACTGACCGTAGTAGTAATTCGCGCGGGCCCTGAGGGCCGCATCGCCGATGCTGTCGAGAGCGTCAAAACCGAGGCTCTGCCAGAGCTCATGGCCGCTGGCACGGGTGACTTCGTCAATCGCCTCCTGCTCCAGGTTGGCGAGACGACGCTGCAGATTCTTGATCTGGGCGATGGACAACGGCTGAAGAAGCGACTCAACCCATAGTACAGACGCACTGCCGGCCACGGCGCGCCGGCGGCGTCAGAAGGGGAGCTTCTTCTTGGCGTCCTTGTCGAGATCAGCCTCCATCTCGCGCAGGCGCTTCAGGATGGTGTCGTAATACTCGCGCAGGTACTCCTCAAGGCCGGTGGTCTCGGTCGGGTCAAGACCAAAGGCCTCGTAGCTGGCCTGCATCGGCGCATCGAGTGCCGTTCCGCCGCCTGTCACCTCGGCAAAGGCCAGCCGTTCAGCAATGTTGATGGTGGGCTCAAAGAAATTGGCCAGGCTGCGCATCCCCTTGATCAGGGCAGGCGGGACCCGAACCACCCGCGCATCCTTGCCAGTGAACCGCTCGCACAGCTGCGTGATCTCGCCGGTGGTCCAGGCCCTGGGACCCACCACGGGAAACGCCTGACGCACGGTCTCGGCACGGTTGAGGGCAGCCACAGCAAAGCGGGCCATGTCCTGGGTGTTCATGTAGGCCAGCGGTGTCGGCGACCCGCTGACCCAGACCGTCTGGGACTCGAGCACAGGGATCGCGAACTGGCTGATCAGACCCTGCATGAAGGCCACACCCTGCAGGATCGTGTAGTCCAGGTCGGAAGCGGCCAACCACTGTTCGGTGCAGGCCTTGATCTCCATCAGGGGCACCGTGGGATGTTGAGCCGCGCCCAGAAGAGAGACGAACACCACCCGACGAACCTGGGCCCGGCGTGCGGCTGCAAACAGGTTCTGTTTGCCGGTCCAGTCGATGGTGTAAGCGCTGCCCGGGTCTGTCGCCCGAGCTGTGGCGGCATCGATCAGGGCTTCCTGTCCTTCGAGGGCGTAATCGAGGCTGGCGGGCTCCAACAGGTCACCCCGGGTCAGTTCGCAGCCCCACTCGGTCAGAAAGGAGGCTTTGCGCGGGCTGCGCACCATGCAGCGCACCTCGTGGCCCTCATCGAGTGCCCGTCGCACGATCTGACGGCCGAGGGTTCCCGTGCCACCGACCACCAGAACCTTCATGCCGGCCCACGCTTCAGCGGGCCTGAGCCTAGGGGTCCGCCGTCAACAGACGTGACGGATCAGTCTTTCAGCAGCTTGAGCAGCAGGGCGCCTCCAGCCAGGCCCAGGGGAATCAGCACCCAGAACAGGGCCGCGGTGCCGAAGATTTCAGAGGCCATGGACCGCAATGGAACGTCGATGGCTTCCTATTTAGCAGCCCTGCCCCCGCCGCTGCCCACCCGCGCGGCCGACTGCAAGATCTGGTCCCAAGGCGCATCGCTGCGCAGCTGACCGGGCATCACCCCGCTGATGCCGGCCCGAAACCCCTGCTGTTGCAGTTGAGCGACCAGGGCCTGCAACGGCGGAGCCCCACCACCGCCCAGCTGGCGGCCGATGCTGCTGGTGGGCCAGCAACGGGGCAGGTCCCCCGGATCGGCCAGCAGCCGTCCAAGCAGGCGTCTGGACTCAGGCACCAGCGACGCCCCCAGAACCCGTTCACCCGCGTCTGCCAGGGCCTGCAACCGGGCCAGGGTCGGCGGGTGCTGCAGCGGACCGATCCACAGCGGCCCGCTGATCGCCAACGGGGGCGGTGACGGGGCGCATAGGCAGGGACGCCATTGACGCAATTGCAACAGCGGCTGCACCTGCTGGTCACCGCAGCCATGGCAATGGGCCAGCAGCCCCAGCTGGGCCAGCTCGGAGCCGGCGGCGTGGCGGCGCAGCCGCACCGCCGTGCGAAAAGTGCGCCCCTCGCTGAAGCTGAGCACCGGCTCGATGCTGCGCCCCTGGGCCCAGGCCGCCCGGGCGATGACGCCGATCTGCAGGCGCAGCGCCAGTTCCCAGCTGGCCGGATGGGACCGTGCTGCCGCCCCCAGGCGCCGCACGGCACCGCTGCGGTCGTGACCGGTGGGCGAGCGGCCATCGGTGCTGGCCAGGTAAAGCAGGCCGTCGAGGCGCACAGCCTCCAGCGCCAGGGGCACCAGGGCCGACGGGCAGCCGAAGGCGTCGAGGTCCAGCAGATCAAAGCGCCGCCGCTGCAGCAGGCAAGCGGCCAGCAGCTGCTGGGCGGTCTGACTGCGGGGCTGGACCTGGAGACCCAGGGGCTCCAGCGCAGCCAGGTTGCGCTGCAACAGCGGCAGCCGCTCAGGATCGGCATCATTGACCCACAGCTCGGCCCCTGGGGCATCGACCAGCGCTTCGAGGCCGTAGCGCAGGGCGCGAATGCCGCAGCCGGCCATGGCATCGAGCACAGCTACGGGCGCAACCGCGGAGGTGCCGCTGGAGCGACCTCCCACCAGATCGGCCAGCAGCAGCACCCCCAGATCGCGCGCCGGACGCGAGTCGGGGCGAAAGAAACCGCGACCGAGCTGCAGGCGGGCTGCCCCTTCGCAATAGTGATCGTCAGCCGCAGTGGGCACAACCGCCGCTGATGCACAACGATCACCAGCCTGCCGCCTCACCCGCCTGGGGCACCGCCCATCAGTGGAGCTGGCAGGGGTTCAGCTGCCACTGGCAGCGCTTGGGGGACCCCGCTGCCCCGGCCCTGGTGCTGCTGCATGGGTTCGGGGCCGGAAGCGGCCACTGGCGCCACAACGCCGGCACCCTGGCGGCCGCCGGTTGGTGTGTGTACGGCCTTGACCTGCTGGGCTTCGGGGCCTCGAGCCAGCCAGGCCCAGGCCGCTGGCGCCGCCTGGATAACCGCCTCTGGGCCCGCCAGGTGCAGGCCTTTGCCGAGCAGGTGGTGCAGGCGCCGGTGGTGCTGGTCGGGCACTCGCTGGGAGGCCTGGTGGCGCTCAGCTGCGGCGTGTTCTTTCCGCCGTGGGTGCGGGCCGTGGTGGCGGCACCCCTGGCCGATCCCAGCCTGCTGAGCGCGCCGCTGCGGCCCGGACGGCGCCCACCCTGGCGGCGACGGCTCAAACAGCTCGTGGTGACGGCGCTGTGCCGGCTGCTGCCCTTAGAACTGATCGTGCCACTGCTGGCCCATTCGCCGCTGCTGGATCTGGGCATCCAGCTGGCCTACCGCCAGCCCGTGATCGGCGACCGCGACCTGCATCGCCTGATCGCTCGCCCGGCCAGGCGGCCGACGGCGCCAGCGGCCCTGCGGGCGATGAGCATCGCCATGGCGTTGCGCCCCGCTGCAGCCACCGCCCGGGCCCTGCTGCCCCGGCTAAGGCAACCATTGCTGCTGATCTGGGGCGGGGCTGACCGCCTGGTGCCGCTAGCGGTAGGGGAACAGTGCCGCCGGCTGCGTCAAGACCTGGACTGGAGCCTGCTGCCTGGCTGTGGCCACTGTCCCCATGACGAGGCCGGCGAGGCGTTCAACGGCGTGCTGTTGCGCTGGCTGACGCGTACCTTGGGTTGACCTGCCCGGCACTGCGGCCAGCTGCCCCATGAAACACACCCTTTCGGTGTTGGTCGAAGACGAATCGGGAGCGCTCAGCCGCATCTCGGGGCTGTTTGCCCGTCGCGGCTTCAACATCGAAAGCCTGGCCGTCGGGCCGGCCGAGACCAACGGCCGATCCCGGCTGACGATGGTCGTTGAGGGCGATGACCGCACGCTCGAGCAGATGACCAAACAGCTCGACAAGCTGGTCAATGTCCTCGGCGTGATCGATCTCTCGACCATCCCAGCGGTCGAACGGGAGCTGATGCTGCTCAAGGTGGCGGCACCAGCCCAGGCACGCAGCGCCATCCTCGAACTGGTGCAGGTGTTCCGGGCCAAGGTGGTCGACGTGGCCGATGACGCCCTGACCCTCGAGGTGGTGGGTGATCCCGGCAAGCTGGTGGCCCTGGAGCGCCTGATGGAGCCCTACGGGATCCTTGAAATCGCTCGCACCGGCAAGGTGGCGCTGGAGCGCGCCTCAGGCGTCAACACCGAACTGCTGAAGACCACCCGACTCGAGAAGCGCGTCCCGGCCTGAATCCGCTTCAGGGCCGGGCCTGCACCAGGGTCCCGCCCTCGACCACGCTGGCCTTGGTCAGCTTGTCGCCCTGCTGGATGCGATCCACCACATCCATACCCTGCACCACGCGGCCGAACACGGCGTAACGGCCGTCCAGCTCTGGCAGCGCCTGCAAGGCGATATAGAACTGGGCGCTGGCCGAATTGGGGTCGTTGGATCGGGCCATGGCCACAGCCCCGCGTTGGTGCACCAGCGCCAGCTGGCGCGTGACACCCGGGGCGGTCAGAGCCTCGCCATAACGGGGAGTGGGCTCGTTCTGCAGCTTGATTTCAAGGGGGATCAGCCGGCTTTCGCCGCTGGCCGGATCCATGTAGCTGCCCATGCCGTACTGACTGGCCGGAACCTTGGGGTTGGCGCTCTGGGGATCACCGCCCTGCACCACAAAAGGAACGGGCTCCCGCACAACCCGGTGAAACACCGTGCCGTTGTAGGCACCGCGGTTGACCAGATCGACGAAATTTCCGGCCGTCAAAGGGGCGGCCGGTCCATCGAGCTGGATCCTGACCTCCCCCTTGCTGGTGACCAGGGACACCAACGCCTTGCCCTGCAGGCAAGGTGTCTGTGAGGCCTCGCAGCCCTGGGGCCGTGACACGCCCTCGCCGGCACAGGCAGTCAGGCCAAGGGGCGCCAGCAACAGCAGCGCACTAAGGAACCAGCGGACCATCACAGACCCTCCAGCGGCACGCCCAGAAAGCGGGCCAACCGGGCCCCGTTGAGTTCGAGCTCGGCCAGAGGCATCGGTTCGCCAACCCGGGTCAGGGGCATGTCCCGGCGGCCCTGCACCCGCAGGGCCAGACGGCGACGGGGATTGAGACCATCGCGCACCTCAAGCTTGACCGCCTGGATCTGCTGCAGAGGAATGCGCACATCAATCACGCTGCGAAAGGCGCGACGGGTGATGGTGGCCTCGCCGCTGCTGCGATCGAAACGGTTGCTGCCCGCCCCGACATCCAGACCGATCACCGCCCATAGATAGGTGGCCAGCAACACGGCGGCTACGCCGTACAACCCCATCACCAGCCCCTGGGGCACAAAGTCAAGGGCGGCGGGATGGCCGATCGGCAACAGGTCCACACCCAGACGGCTGGAGGCACTGGTCAACAGAAAGCCCAGGCCGCCGGCACTGACCACCAGGGCCACCAGCACGTTGGACAGTCGTCGCGAGCCGAGCACCTGCTGCTCCAGCAGGGCTTCGGTTGCGCTGTCGCTGGAGGCAACGGCTTCGCTGCTCGCCATGTCAGGACCAAAGAAGTGGCTGCCATCTTGGCGCCCAGCCCGCACGGGCGACCAGCCCCGCCGCAAATCGGAAGAAATACCTAAAAGCCAGATCAGCCCTGCGATGTCAGCCCGTTGCAATCGGCCACGACGGGCTGCACAACGTTGGTACCATCGCCGGGTGTTTCGCTCTACCCATGACGATCGCTGTAGGGCGCGCGCCACAACGGGGATGGTTCGACATCCTCGATGACTGGCTCAAGCGCGACCGCTTCGTTTTTGTGGGCTGGTCCGGGCTGCTGCTCTTCCCCACCGCCTACCTGGCGATTGGCGGCTGGCTCACCGGCACCACCT
>JBJOHB010000217.1:0-7659 GCA_046047915.1 Cyanobacteriota bacterium | reverse complement strand
GGTGCCGTTCAGGACCCCGACAACACAACAGCAATGGACAACCGGCGCGGGCAAACGCCGCGGCGATGCCATGACCGACACCGGCGCCGTAGCCCACCACCACACATAACGGGAGCGTCATATCATTTCTGCTCCAACGCAGAATCCGATACAGACATCCTGACGAAGGGCCGTTAATCCAGCAGCACCATTTAAGGTCTGTCTCTAATTCACGGCCCAATGAACACTGTTGCACGCCACGGGACAGCACTGATTCTCCTAGGCGCAACAACCCTGCCCTGGGCCGCCCTGGCCGAAACACCTTCATCCAGAAGCCTGTTGTCCGGCCCCGAACTGCGCATGCAGTTAGCCCAGAATCCCCGCATGCCCATCGAAGGGGCAGCTGAAGATCTGCCGGCGCAGGACAGCAAGGGCAATCAGAGCATTGATCAGTCGGATTCTGAAGCTGTTGACGGGGCTGACAACAAGCAAGCCGGCCCCTACCTGCCGAACCCGTTCAACCTGCCGATCCCGCGCGATCGCGGCCCCTACGACTACAGCCACAAAATTCATTGCGATGTGCTGCGGCACCTGAAAGTCCCCGCCACCTGGCGACGGCTTGACACCTACATGAGGCCGATGTACATCCTGCCGCGCGGCAACGTCGACTCCCTCAGCACACGCGACCAGCTGCTGGCTTCCAAGGGTCGCGAACAGCTCTACGAATCAGGCGTCGACATCTATGGCTGCTCGGCGGTCGATTACCTGATCGATGTGCAAAGCAACCTGTCCAGCAACCCACTGGTCCGCGGCACGCAAGGCCCTTGGCACAACTGGCAGATGAATTTCATGCAGATCGTGGGAGTGGATCTGTATTCACGCCTGATCAACAAGAACTACAAAGGAGGCCAAATCCACGTTTCCTTCACCTATCCGGAAGCAGCCAATGGAGGCCCGATTTACTCCTACGGCAACACCTTGAATCCTGCGGGTTTGGGCACCCGCCAGTACCACGGCTACTTCTACACCGACACTGGTCGTAGCCGCGAGGTCAACCCGCTGATGCAAGGTGTGCGCATCTTTGAATACTGGATGGAGCACCACTACGGCAGATACAACCAATCTTATGTGCGCTTGGGGGCCATCAATCCCTGGATCACATTCAACAAATCGATCGTCTCTGGCCTGTTCGGATTCTGGGCTTTCAACGAACCCGGCGTCATCGGCACCACCCCGAGCACTGCCAACGGCCCCCTCGTCACCACAGCCCCTCCGGGATTGTCATTGGAAAACACGGTTGGCGACAACCTAATCCTCAAGGCGATGGCCGTCAGCGGTTACTGGGATCCGTCAGGAGGGATCGACAACCGCCGCGGCTACAACCAGTACTGGGACTTCAACACCTATGGCGTTGAGTTGCTCTATGAAGCCACCTGGCGGGGCGGCACCTACAGCCTGAATCCCAATGACAACGGCAATCCCTGGTTCATCCGCCTGGGCGGTCAGTACCACACCGGTTACGGCCTGAGCAACCTCTACGACGTCAACGGGGGCTATTTCTTCCTGCCACCCTTTGCCGAACGCCAGCAGTACTGGGGCAATAGTCAGTATTACGCGATGATCGAGGCCATGGTGTATCGCGAACCCGGCAGCTACAACCGCGGACTGACAGCTTTCCTCAAGGGCAAATGGAGCCCCTGGCAATTCAAAGGCAGCACCACCAAAGGTGTCTATGGCGGCCTAGCCTACGAAGGGATCTTTGGCCGCAACAACGATATTTTCTTTGCCGGCTGGGCCATGCCGTTTGTCAATCAAGGGGTCTTGATGCGCAGTCAGGCGCAGACAGCCTGCACCGCCTTGCCCAACTGCTCGGTGAGTCCCTGGCAGGGGACCCTTGAAGTCGGCTACAGCGCCCAGATCACGCCCTATCTGTTTTTCACACCGAAGCTGTGGTGGGTGGTGTACCCGAACGTGCGCCGCGACCTGGGTGACATCGTCTCGGCCGGCTTCGAGTTGCGCCTGTCCTTCTGACAGGTTGCCGGCTGACAGGTTGCCGGTCATGGGCCTGGGGCGGCAGCGGCCGCTGCACGGGAGAATGGACTGATGAACGGCACCAGCTCAGCAGCCAATCCCCCCACCGAACAGTTCGAGGTGATCGTGGTGGGCGGCGGCCATGCCGGCTGCGAGGCGGCCCTGACCTGCGCCCGCCTGGGTCTGCAGACCGCCCTGTTCACGCTCAACCTGGACCGCATCGCCTGGCAGCCCTGCAACCCCGCCGTGGGTGGGCCGGCCAAAAGCCAGCTGGTGCACGAGGTCGACGCCCTGGGCGGGGTGATCGGCCGCCTGGCCGATGCCACCGCCCTGCAGAAACGCGTCCTCAACGCCAGCCGCGGCCCGGCGGTGTGGGCCCTGCGCGCCCAGACCGACAAGCGCCAGTACGCGCGCCAGATGCTGCAGCTGCTGCAGCACACCCCCAACCTGGCCCTGCGGGAGGCCATGGTGACCGGCCTGCTGATCGATGGCGAGGCCGATGGCGGCGGGGCTGACTGGACCCCCGCCCAGGGCCCGGCCGCCCGGGTTTGCGGCGTGCGCACCTACTTCGGCAGCAGCTATGGCGCCCAGGCCGTGATCCTGACCGCCGGCACCTTTTTGGGGGGGCGCATCTGGGTGGGCAGCCAGAGCATGGCGGCCGGCCGCGCCGGTGAGCAGGCGGCCGAGGGGCTCACCGAGGCGCTGGCGGCCCTGGGGTTTGCCCTCGATCGGCTCAAAACCGGCACCCCGGCCCGGGTCGACCGGCGCAGCGTGGCCCTCGATCAGCTCGAGGAGCAACCCAGCGACGCCCATGACCGGTTTTTCTCGTTTGATCCGGCGGCCTGGGTGAGCAGCGAGCCCATGAGCTGCCACATCACCCGCACCACAGCTGACACCCATGCGTTGATCCGGGACAACCTGCACCTGACGCCGATCTACGGCGGTCACATCGACAGCAAAGGGCCCCGCTATTGCCCCTCGATCGAAGACAAGATCGTGCGCTTTGCCGATAAGGACAGCCACCAGATCTTTCTCGAGCCCGAGGGCCGCGACACCCCCGAGCTGTATGTGCAGGGCTTCTCGACCGGGTTGCCCGAGCACCTGCAGCTGGCGCTGCTGCGCACCCTGCCGGGCCTGGAGCAATGCGTGATGCTGCGGCCCGCCTATGCGGTCGAGTACGACTATCTGCCCGCCACCCAGCTCAAGCCCTCGCTGGAGACCAAGCGGGTGGAGGGGCTGTACAGCGCCGGTCAACTGAACGGCACCACCGGCTACGAAGAGGCCGCCGCCCAGGGGCTGGTGGCCGGGCTCAACGCGGCGCGCCAGGTGCGGGGTCAGCAGCCCGTGCACTTGGAGCGGGCCGGCAGCTACATCGGCACGATGGTTGACGACCTGATCAGCAAGGACCTACGCGAGCCCTACCGGGTGCTGACCAGCCGCAGCGAATACCGGCTGGTGCTGCGCGGCGACAACGCCGACCGGCGCCTGACGCCCCTGGGCCGCGAGCTGGGGCTGATCGATGGGCGCCGCTGGCAGATCTACCAACAGAAGCAAGCGGCGATCGCCGCCGAACAGCGCCGCCTCGAGACCGTGCGGCTCAAGGTCACCGATCCGGTGGCCCCAGCTGTCGAGGCCCAGACCGGCGCACCGATCAAGGGTTCGATCCTGCTGGCCGACCTGCTGCGGCGGCCCGGGTTCCACAGCGCTGACCTGGTGCGCCATGGGCTTGCCGCCCCCGACCTGCCCCGCGAGGTGCGCGAAGCCGCCGAGATCGACATCAAGTACAGCGGCTACCTCGAGCGGCAGCAGCAGCAGATCAACCAGCTGCGCCGCCAGGACCAGCGGCCCCTGCCGGACGGTATCGACTACGACGCCATCGGCACCCTGTCACGCGAGGCCCGCGAAAAGCTGAGCGCCGTGCAGCCCACCACCCTGGGCCAGGCCAGCCGGATCCCGGGGGTCAGCCCCGCCGATGCCAACGCCCTGCTGCTCTGGCTTGAGCTGCGCAACCGCGAGTCCGTGAGCGCCGGACGCTGAACGCGGGCCTTCAGCGTCCTTGTTCAGCCCAAGAGAACCCGGCGAAAGGGTTCCCGGCGGAAGCGCCGATAAACATCAAAGTCGCTATCGAGCGTGAGGATCTCGGCGATGTCCAACCGCTCCGAGATGGTGATCAAGGTGAGATCGGCAAAGTCACCGGGCAGATCGGCGTAGCGCGCATTGAGCTCGGCGATACGACCGTAATCCTCTGGAACCAGGCCGGTCACCTCAAGGCCGCCGCGACTGACCGCACCAAGCAGGTGGTTCTGAGCAGCCAGCACACGCGGATCCCCAGGATCACCCAGCAGCCAGAGCACCTCGGCAATGCAGATCGGCGAGGTGATCAGCTGGGCCGACGTCGCGTCAAAGAAAGCGACCACCGCTTGGTGCAGGGCCTCCTGCTGCTGGTAATAACTGAGCAGGATGCCCGAATCGATCAGGATTCGCCGCATCAGCCCCGATCCCTGCGGCGCGCCTGAAGACGCTGATCGAGCAACTGCCGGCGGCGCTCCCTGACAGCGCTGCCAGGCGGCAGGGTGTCAAGAAAAGCCCCAGGGTGACCACCCCAACGTTCGGTGATCGAGGGCAAGGGATGGCGCTGCTGCCAGCGCTCACGAATGAGCTGGCGAATCAACGAACTTTTGCCCTGGCCGGTTTCAGCCAACAGCTCGTCGAGGCAGCGCTCGGTCTCCCCATCCAGCCTGACCGTCAGCGGCATGGCCCACTGGACCCCGTGTTGTACGACAATAACCATAAGCGTATGACGCCCTGCTGCTCTGGCTCGAGCTGCGCAACCGCGATACCGTGAGCGCCCCTGCACAGACCCGGCGGTGAGCCCTGCCCGAGGCATCCCCACCTCCAGGGCCTACTGGGAGCTCAAGGCCGAGCAGATGCTGAACCGGGTGTTCAGCAACGAGGCCCCGATCGAGCTGGAGATCGTCGAACCGGCCCAGCCCAACAGCCCAAGACCAGCCCCAGCAACGGCAACGGCAACGGCGACTCCGAAGCGAGGCCCGGCGCCGTGGCTGCCGGTCGCCGTCGCCGCCGCGGGCCTGAGCAGCGCCGTGGTGATGGCCGTGGCCTGGGCTCTGTTTAACCAGCAGCAACAGGTCCTGCGCCAGGAGCGCAATCTGGTGCTGCTGGAGCGTCTGCGCAACCTGGGCCCGGCGGCCCCGACCGGGGATGGAGCAGCGACCGGCACCACCGCCAGCACCGAGCTGCCGCCGCCTCCGCCGCCTGGCGAACCCTGGATGGAAGAGCTAGCCCAGCTGCCGGCATCCGGGGCGCCCACTGCCGCGGTGTTGAAGGTCCCCTTCACCACCGCGATCGGCCATCAGGCTGCACGCGAAGGGCTGCCCCAGCTGGTGGGGGTGGTGCAGAGCCAGGGCAGCGGCAGCTCGGCGATCTTTCAGATCGGCGGCAGCTCCAGCAGCGCGGCGGTCGGCGACACGATCGCCGGCAGCGGTTGGCGGCTGCGGTCCGTCACGGGTGATGGGGCCGTGATCGAGCGGGGCGGCCAGGTGCGACGGCTCAGCATCAGCAGCGGCCTCTGAGTCGTTCCCCCTAGGGTGCAACCAACCGAGCGCGGCTATGGGGGCTCCACTGACCGCATTGCAGGCGTCGCCCCAGGTGTTGTGGCAAGCCCCGTTTCAGACCGTGGTCAGCGGCAGCGCCGGCCGGATGCTGAACGGACCCTGGCGGGTGCTGCTGCTCGGCGATGGCAGCCCGACCCGCCACCTGGAACTGCTCAGCGGCACGCCGGTCGAGGTGGATCTGATCGCCATGGCCCCTGACCCTGACCCGGGCCCGGGCCCGGGCACACCGGTCGAGATCCATGACCTGCAGGCGCCGCTGCTGCGACGTCAGGTCTGGTTGCGCTGTGGGACCCAGACCCTGGCCTGGGCCGAAAGCTGGTGGAACCAGCAACAGGCCGCCAGCCACCTGCAACGGCGCGAACAACCGATCTGGCGCAGCTTGACCGGTGACCGGGCCGAACTGTTTCGCGAGGTGGATGGCCTGGCCCAGGTCGAAGCGGACTGGCTGGCCGAACGCTTCGGTCATGGGGGCCCGTTCTGGAGCCGTCATTACCGGTTCTTTCGCGGCGGTCAACCGCTGACCGTCATCCGCGAAGTGTTTTCACCAGCCCTAGAGACCTGGCTGGGCCCCGCCAGCGCAGGCGCCGACTGCAGCGACTCCCAGCTTTACGGATTACAACAACACCACAGTCTTGGGGCCAAAACCGCTTGACAGATTGACGGCTCCCGTGGCCGAGGCATGCTGGATTCACTTGCGTCACCACCATGCCCGTCCATCACGGCAGCAACCATCCACCCGGCGGCAACAACCACCGCCAGATCAGCCTCTGGGCTGATCTGTTGACCGATCTGGACCGAGGAGCACCATCGATCAGCACCTCAGCCAGCGAGATGGCCGAGGACGTGCCCCGCCAGTTGCGCAGCGCCGTCAACAACGAACTGGCGCGGCGTGGCTGCCCCTTTCGGATCAGCGCCTGAACCTGGACCGGCTGGAGCGGGGCAGGGGGCGTCCGCCTGTGGGCGGCTCAAGGTTGGACGGCTCACGGTTGGGCGGCTCTGATTGCCGCTCAGCCACCTGGCGCCCCCGCTCAGCAGCAGCAGGTCCGGGCTGACGCTGCCAGCGACTGACGCTGAAGGCCTCGTCGTCAGGCCATTCTCCGGTCAACTGTGGTTCTGACGACGGGGGCCCTGCCGGGGGGGGCGGTTCGACCGGCCGAACCACATCCCGAACACGCCGCGAGATCGCCTCCAGCGGACGGCGGCGAGCGCTGGGCTGGCGGCCGTCGGGCTGACGGCTGGTGAGCGGTTGGCTCTGCCAGGGCTCGCGCCAGTCGTCGTCACCCTCTTCGTCCAGCAGCCAGTCGAGCTTGCCTTCGACCCAACGACCCAGCTCACCGGGATTGAGCCTGGAGGCCAGACGACGGCCTTGACCCTGGGCCTGGCCCCGACCCGCACCGCGCGAACCGGGCCGGGCTCCGGCCACCCCATCCACCAGTTGGCGGCCCGTCTCGACCCAACGGTCGAAACGCTGCTCCAACCCCTCGTCATCCCAACGCGCCATCGCTGCAGGCTAGCGGCGACGCACCCCGGGCCAACGCTCCAGACCCAGGCCCAGCAGGACGATCCCAAGCCCCGCAAACTGCAGGGTCCACAGAAAGACGTCGATCGGACCGGCGGTCATGACGCGAGGTTATCGGCCGGCACAAACGCCAACAGACAACTGGCGTGCCAGCGACCTCCGTGCAGGGCCTCACAACAGTGGCGGCAGGCCAGACCCTGCACCCGGCGGCGGTACGGCCGGCTGGCGCCGCAGCGGGCGCAGCGGGCCAACCAACGGGGCTGAGCGCCCCGCTCGCCAGCACCCGGCAGGGGATAGCTGTGGCGGATGCGCACCTCAAAGGCTGACTGAGAGGCATTGATCGCCGCCATGCAGGCCCTGAACCGGGGGCCGTGGCCTTCGCGCACCCGCAGCACCCGGTCCACCCAGGCGTGGATCATCTCGTGGCAGAGCGTGCTCAGCAGGGCCTGCTGGGGCAGGGGCTCGAGCAGCGGCCGCGACAGCACGATCTCGCACAGG
>JBJOHB010000216.1:0-2976 GCA_046047915.1 Cyanobacteriota bacterium | reverse complement strand
CGATCGCTTTTGGTCGGCCGGCCAGCCCCGAGCAGATCCGCGAGGCGGCCCGTCTGGCCAACGCCGACGGCTTCATCGAGGCCCTGCCCCAGGGGTACGACAGCCGGATCGAAGAGCGCGGTTCCAACTTTTCGGGTGGGCAGCTGCAGCGTCTGGCGATCGCCCGTGCGGTGCTGGGCAATCCGGCGGTGCTGCTGCTGGATGAGGCCACCAGTGCCCTCGACGCCGAGGCCGAAGCCGCCGTGCAGCGCGGCCTCGATCAGGCCATGGCCGGCCGCACCGTGTTGGTGATCGCCCATCGCCTGGCCACGGTGCAGACTGCGCACCGCATCGTCGTGCTCGAGGCCGGTCGCATTGTCGAGCAAGGCAGCCACAGCACCCTGATGGCCAGCGGCGGCCGTTACCGCGAGTTCTGTGAACGCCAGCTGATTCACCTGGGTTCTGACTGAGACAGGACCCGACACAGGCTCTAGGGTGACGGGCCAGTGATCACTGCCCCACCTTGGATTCAGCCGCAGGTCTGCCTCCCGTCAATGCCCCCGGTTTCAATCCCCCTGGCGGCATGCCCAACCCCAATCAACCGCCTGTGCTCACCTTTGAGGGCAAGCGTTACGACCTCAACGGTCTGCCCGACGACATCAAGGAGCTGGTGCGCGGCATGCAGGTGGCCGATGCCCAGCTGCGCATGCACGAAGACACCCTGAAGGTGCTGGCCATCGGCCGTCAGGCGATGGCGATGCAACTCAATGACCGGCTGCAGACGGTGACCCCGATGGGTGACGCCGAAGCCGAGGGCTGAGCTCAGGCCTTCGGCTTCGCCTGCTTGAAGTCGTAGCTGCGGGTGAGGCGGAACACGGTTGCTGAGAGCAACAGCAGGGCAATCAGGTTGGGCAGAGCCATCAGGGCGTTGAGGATATCGGCGATGGTCCAGATCAGATCAAAACTGGCCACCGATCCCAGCACCACAACGGCGACCCACACCAGCCTGAAGGCCTTGATCGCCTTGACCCCCGCGAGAAACTCAAGACAGCGCTCGCTGTAATAGCCCCAGCCCAGGATGGTGGTGGCGGTAAACAACACGGTGCCAAAGGTCACCAACAACCCGCCTCCGGGCAGACCCCAATCGAATGCCGCCATGGTGAGGGCCACCCCGGTCAGGGGATCAGAGCCCTCCATCGGCAGCCAGGCACCACTGGTGACGATGACCAGCGCTGTCATCGTGCAGACGATGATGGTGTCGATCAAGGTGCCAAGCATGGCGACCGAGCCCTGTAGCACCGGGTCCCCTGGTTTGGCGGCGGCCTGGGCGATCGGAGCGGTGCCCAGTCCCGCTTCGTTGGAGAAGACGCCGCGGGCGATGCCTTTCTGAATCATCACGCCAATGGCGCCCCCTGCCAAAGCCTGGCCGCTAAAGGCGTCCTGGACGATCAAGGACAAGGCTGCCGGCAGCTCGTTGCTGTGGATCAGCAGGATCGTCAGCGAGCCTCCGACATAAACGACGGCCATGAACGGCACCACGGCAGAGGCGACCCTGCCGATGCGCTCGATGCCTCCGATGATCACCCCGAAGGTGATGGCCGCCATGACGATCCCGGTGAGTAGGGGTGGGATCCCTAGCGACACGTTGAGGGCTTTGGCCATTTCGTGGGCCTGGACGCCGTTGCCGATGCCAAAGCCGGCCAGGGTGCCAAACAGAGCGAACAGCACGGCCAGCCAGCTCCACCTTGGGCCCAGGCCGTTGCGGATCACGTACATCGGCCCGCCGACGTGCTCGCCCAGTTCGTCCACTTCACGGAAGTGAACGGCCAGCAGCGATTCGGCGTATTTGGTCGCCATGCCGACCAGGGCGATCACCCACATCCAGAACACAGCCCCGGGCCCGCCCACTCCGATGGCTCCGGCCACCCCGGCCACATTGCCTGTGCCGATGGTGGCGGCTAGGGCGGTCATGAGCGAGGCAAAGGCACTGACATCGCCTTCGCCGCCAGAATTGTTGAGCGAGGCCAAGGTCTGGCGCACCGCAAAGCCGATGCGCCGCAGGGGCATGAACCGCAGCCCCACCATCAGATACAGACCGGTCAGACCGATCAACCAGAGCGTCGGGGCACCCCAGACGAACCCGTTGATCTGATTAAGCAGGTCCTTCATCGGCGCCAGGGGGCGTTGGATGGGCCGATGGTGTCACAGCTGGCTGGTCTGGCCAATGGGGGCTCAGGCCAGGGGCTGCAGGTTCTCGAATCGGAACACCTGCCGGCCGGCCGGCGCATCGCCGTGGGCTTCGGTCTCGACTACCCGCTCGCCCAGCACCCAGGGCCCGGCGTCGGTCAGGGGCACAAAGGTGTCGGTGAAGGTGCTCTTGCCGCCTTTGGTCTCGCCCGTGGCCGGGTCGTTGTACTGGCTGGTGTAACGCTTGCTCAGGTAGCCGCTGCCGGTGTCGGTGACGCTTTCGGTGAAGATCGTCACCACGGTGCCGTGGATGTGGCGGTGCACCATCGTGACCACATCGTTGTTGATGCGGTAACGATCGCCGCTGTTCTTGCCGCCGACGATCACTTCGGTGCCGACCGCATCGGTCTCACCGGCGGTGAAGGTGTTCTCGCCGTGGGTCTGCTCGAAGCTGCGGCGCACCCGGTGGATCGCCACCTCCCACAGCTGGGAGGCGACCGCCTTGTGCACGGCCTCGTCGTCGATGCCCTCAACGGTGGCCTTGAGGTCGGCGCCCACGGCAAAGGTGCCTTCGACCCGCTGGCCCTCCTGCTCCCAGATGCAGGTGCCGCGGTAGCCGCCGAAGCCGGGCGCCCATGTGTAGCGGTTCTCGTAGGCGGCCCTGAAGGCGGTGGTGGCGTCACTGCCGGGGGGCAATGCGGTGGGGTGGGCCAGAGGGGCGGCGGTCACGACAGAGCAGGTCAGGATTGGATGACCCTATCGAGAACCCTGATCAGGCGGTGCGCCAGTCCAGTCCCGGCAGGTGCGGCA
>JBJOHB010000215.1:0-10435 GCA_046047915.1 Cyanobacteriota bacterium | reverse complement strand
GGCAGGCAGAGGTCCAAGGAGTTCTCGTAGCCGTGGATCGACCAGGGGTCGGTGAACTTGCCGCCCAGGTTGCCCAGGTTGCTGCCGCCGTAACGCTCGGCATCGGTGTTGAAGACCTCTTCGTAGAAGCCCTCCAGCGGCACACCGATGCGGTAGTGGGAATGGCTCTGGGGGGTGAAGTTAGCCACCACCACCAGCCAGCGACCGGTGGCCCCCTCACGCCGCATGAAACTGATCACCGAGTGGCGGCTGTCATTGCAATCGATCCACTGGAAGCCGTACTCACTGAAGTCATCACCCCATAGCGCCCGCTCTGACTTGTAGAAGACATTGAGGTCGTCGACCATCCGCTGCAGGCCGAGATGGGGTTCGTGGTGGAGCAGATCCCACTGCAGATCACCCCAGACATTCCACTCGGCCCGTTGGCCGAACTCCATCCCCATGAAGATCGTCTTCTTGCCGGGGTGGGTCCACATGTAAGCCAGCAGGGCACGCACATTGGCGAATTTCTGCCAGTCATCACCCGGCATTTTGTGCAGCAGGTTGCTCTTGCCATGCACCACTTCATCGTGGCTGAGGGCGAGCATGAAGTTCTCGGTAAAGGCGTACCAGATGGAGAAGGTGACGTTGTTCTGGTGAAACTGGCGGAACCAGGGGTCGAGCTCGAAGTAATCGAGCATGTCGTGCATCCAACCCATGTTCCACTTGAGGTTGAAACCCAGGCCACCGATGTTGGTGGGCTGGGTCACCATCGGCCAGGTGGTCGATTCCTCGGCGATCGACAGGGCTCCAGGAAAATGCTGAAACAGCACATGGTTGGCCTGTTGCAGGAACTGCACCGCTTCGGTGTTCTCGCGGCCGCCGTGCTCGTTGGGGATCCACTCGCCATCGGGACGCAGGTAATCGCGGTAGAGCATGGATGCCACCGCATCGACCCGGATGCCATCGATGTGAAACTCTTCGAACCAATAGACGAGGTTGGCAACCAGGAAGTTGCGCACCTCGTTGCGGCTGTAGTTGAAGATGAGCGTGCCCCATTCCTTGTGCTCGCCGATGCGGGGATCAGCGTGCTCGTAGAGATGGGCGCCATCAAAGAAGGCCAGGCCGTGAGCATCCTTGGGAAAGTGACCCGGGACCCAGTCAAGAATCACGCCGATGCCTTCGCTGTGGCAGCGGTCCACGAAGGCACGGAACTCATCGGGTGTGCCGTAGCGGCTGGTGGGGGCGTACCAACCGGTCACCTGGTAGCCCCAGGACCCATCAAAGGGATGCTCGGAGATCGGCAGCAGTTCGATGTGGGTGAAGCCCCGGGCCTTCACATACGGAATCAGCTTGTCGGCCAGCTCGGGATAGGTCAGCAGGCGTGCCCCAGGCTTCAGATCGGCGGCCGGCACCGGCGGGCGGGGGGTGCCATCGGGTTCGACGTAGGGCTGGTCGGCACTGGCGTGCATCCAACTGCCCAGGTGCATCTCGTAGACCGCCACCGGCTGCTCAAGCGGGTTGCGGCTGTCCCTTTCCGCAATCCAGGCGCCATCGCTCCAGCCATAACGGCCCTGGTCCATCGGCTCGACGATCGAGCCGTTGGCCGGGCGCACCTCATGGCGAAAGCCATAGGGGTCGGCCTTCTGATAGCAATGCCCCTGCTGGGTACGGATCTCGTATTTGTAGATCTCGCCGGCGCCCAGTCCAGGGATGAACAACTCCCAGCAGCCGCCCAGACGGCTCTGCATGGGATGCATGCGCCCGTCCCAGGCATTGAACAGACCCAAGACAGAGACACTGCGGGCATTGGGGGCCCACAGGCAGAACATCACCCCGGCGACACCATCGCGCTCGGTCAGGTGGGCGCCCATCTTGCGCCAGATGTGATGGTGATTACCCTCGGCGAACAGCAGCCGATCAAGCTCCCCCATCCACGCCTCACGGAAGGCCCAGGGGTCGTGCTGGACGTGCTCGATGCCCCCGCGCAGCACCCGCAACTGGTAGCCGCTGCCTGGGTTGTGGTCCAGCGCCTGTTCAAACACCCAGGGGTGGTTGGGGGTCTGCATCGCCACAACCTGATCGGCCAGCAGCAGCTCGACCCGCTCGGCATCAGGCATCCAGACACGCACAACCCATCCACTGCCTTCGAGGGGCTGGGGGCCCAGCACCGCAAAAGGATGATCGTGGCGACACTCGGCCAGGCGATGGGCGTCCTCAACCATCCAGTCGAGGCTCAGCGTGGCCATGGAGATGCGGCAGTTGAGCCGGGAGCTTAAGCCCGATGTTCAGCCTGCTGAAAGCCGGTCAGCGAATCGGAGACGTCAGGACATCAACCTCGGGGAAGTCCAGGCCGGTGATCTGGTTGTCGTTGTTGAGCACCACGAATAAGTTGTCGCTCAAGCGGTTGAAGACCAGGTTCACCAACACCAGCTGGGAATCGGTCGTGCGCTCAGCTTCGACAGCACGGCCGACCCGCACAAACGTTCCGGTGAGCTGCTGCAGCTCCTGCCAGCGAGACTGCAGCACCGCCGGGGTGATCTCGACCTGAAAGTCAGGGCTTAGAAAGCTCTGGGCGGTGATGAAATTACCGGTGCTGAGGGCCTGGGCGAACTGGCGGGCCACCTCGCCTGCCTTGTCGTCTGCGCGGTCGATGTAATAACGCCTGATCTTGCCCTGAGGGTCAAGGACCAGAAACACAACCCGCTTGCCCAGTTTGGTATCGATTTCAGCTTCGACGGTGCTACTGCTGAGACCACTGCGGACGCTCAACAATTCAAACCCCAGGATGGGAGGTTGGCTGCGCATGGTGGCAGCGATCATCGAGGGACTCGTGATCGCCTGCATTTCGGGAGAGAATTGGGCATAGCGGGCCCGGGAGTCACCGCGTTGCAGCGTCGCAAGGATGCGCGTTGCCGCAGCACGGGCCTGCTCGACGCTCAGGCCAGCTCCTGCCTGAGCAGGCGCCGGCTGGTCGGTCTGGGTCTGGGCCACCGCAGGCATGAGCGGCTGGGCCCCGATCAGGGCCGACACGACAAGAACCAGGGGAATGCGATGCAGCCTGGGCAGCATGGAGACCGGACAAGTGGGCCTCAGTTTGCCCCAACCATCGGCAGGATGCTGAAGCTGGCTGTGGACAGCTGCAGCACCACCGTGATCACACGGTGGGTCGGCCCCGCGTTGGCCCGGGGCAGGCGGCCATCGCCGGCATTGACCGCCATCTGGGGCCAGGCTGCCAGGGCGATGGCCAATCGTAAACGAGCCCCCCGCTCGACGGTGCACAGCAGCGGCTGCAGGTCCAGCCACCGGGGCTGGTCCCTGAGGCAGTCCTCGCCGACAAAGCGGGCCACACCGCTGCTGAGCTGCTGCACCGCCCCCCCCGGGTGGATCTGGGCGAGTGACGCCCACAGATCAAATCCCGGCTGATCGGCCCAGGCGTCGAGCACCAACCGGGGTTGCCCCCACAGCTCAAGCGCAGCCACCAGGGGTTCAGTGCTGAAACAGGCGACATCGCTGCGGGCATCTAGATCGCCGCGCTCGCAGCTGCCGGCATCGAGTCCCAGATGGCCCCCGCGGCCGGGAGCGGGGCGCCAGGGATCGTGAACGATCACCACCGTCCCAGTTCCGGATCCAGAGGCAACGGTCAGCCGACCCTCGTCGGCGTTGATCGCCGCCAGCCCACAGCTGCTGAGATGCCAGCGCTGGCCGCTGCACCGGGCTGGATCACGCTGCTGCCAGTGGCGGCTGCCCAGATCCTGCAATTGGTGCTGGGGCGCGGGCCAGGGGTTAGCGCTGTCTGCGCCGCCTTGCAGGTGATGGCTGAAGAAGTCCAGCTGCAGCCGATCAAGCCCCCCTTGCCAGTTGAGGTGGCTCCAGGCACCGATGCGCAGCCAGGGGCCAGGGCCTGCGGCGCTGGCGCGGGCATAGAGATCGAGCACCCCCTGCAGATGGGGGTCATGCCAGCCACCGATCAACAGCATCGGACGGCTCCAGAGCGACGGGGCAACCGGGTGGACCCGCCAACCAGCGGCCGTTGCCGGATCCTGCAGCAACCAAGCGAGCACCATGTTGGTGGGATCAAGCTGCTGCAGCAGCTCCAGACCCTCATCCAAAAAAACCTGCGAGGTCAGGCTGTGGCGAATCCGCTGCCAGCCGGCCTGATCGCCCCGGCGGCGGCATTGCAGGGCAGCGAGCTGCAGGCCCCAGGCCAGCGACAGCGCCCACCAATGGGCCCCACCGCTGGCGCACCAGTGCAAGCGCTCATCCAGGCCGCACATGGCCGGCGCCAGCGCATCGGGCAGGGCAGCGGGCCGTTGGTGGGGATCGTCGTTGAGGAGCTGGGTCAGCCCCTGGTACGAAAAGCCATAGGTGCCCAGCCGTCCCGAGCTGCCGGGCAGCTGCCGGGCCCAGAGCACCGTCTCGGCACTGTCGCGGGCCTCCTGGGCAAACCCGGCAAAGCTGCCGCCCGAATCACCCGTGCCCCGCACGTCCTGGACCACCACCAGAAACCCGTGGTCGGCGTACCAGCGCGGATGGGCATAGGTGGGGGTCGAGGCGATGGCACGGCCGTAGGGCTGGCGCATCAGCAACACCGGCCAGGGCCCATCGCCGGCTGGCTGCCAGACGCGTGCCACCAGGACCACCCCATCGCTGCAGACCAGGCTGCGGTCAACGGCCCGGCTGCGGTCAACGGCGTGGATGGCCTGGCTCACTCAACGCACATCGGGGCAGTAGAAGCCGACGACGTACGTCAGCAAAACTTCGGCGTCGGTCGGGCTCAGGTTCTGTTCACGGGCCACGAGCGTCGTCACCTGGCTCGCCGTAAAACTGACGCCCTGGGCATTCAGCTGCCGCAGCTGCTGGCACAGGGCCTTGCCGCGCTGGGGGTTCTGACGCACCGATTCGAGCAGGGCCGACTGCTGGCCCCAGGCCGGCAGGCTCGCCAGCAGCAAAGCCAGGATGGGCAGCAGGCGCCGCATGGGCAGCAGGTCGGTTCTTGCGTTCATTCCAGGAAGGCGACGACACCGGCGCCGTCGCCTGGGGTCAGTTCCACGAGCGACCGGGCGCCACGGTGCCGGCCTTGACCATCCAACAACGCAGGGTGGCCAGATCGATCAGGGGCACGGCCCGCCCGGTCAGCTGACGCTGCAGGCGATGGATCTGCTGCAACAAGCGGTGGGGATCGGCCTGATGCAGGCCTCTGGCCGAGGCAATGCCCGCGTACAACAGCAACGCGGCATCGGCAGGCGCAAGGTCCAGGTCCACCACCAACCGGGCCTGTCCCCGCAGCCGGATCAAGCGGGCTTCGCTGGCCCCAGGGGCCCGTCCCAGCTGCCGCAGGCTGGCCGGGTCCAGATCGGCGAGCTGGTGCCAGGTGCAAATACCGGCCGCTGCCAGCCGCTCCTGTTCACGGCTGAAGTGGGCAGGGAGAACAAAGGGATGCTCCATCTCAGAGCGGTGGCAGCAGCTCACCGTTGAGCAGATTGCGGCGCACCTCGGCCAGCACCTGGGGACGGTCGGTGCCGTCGGCGGCCGCCTCGATCCGCCGCAACCGCACCGTGACCAGTCCGTCACGGGTAGCCCGGCCGCTGCCGCGCAGGTTGCTGGCCACCTGCTCGAGCGTGGGTGCCACGGCGGCCTCGCCGAGATCGGCCGGGGCCGCTGCGATCACCAGATCACCGCCGTTATCGAACACCACCGGCACCGACACCGCGCCCGGCACCAGCGTCCGGGGGCGATAGCTGATCGCAAAGGCCACGCAGGCGATCGCCAGCAGGGTCGTGAAGCTGGTGACGCCCACCAGCCTGAAGCGAATGCCCCAGCCCAGGCGAAAGCCCAGCAGCATCAGCACGAACAGCAGCCCGCTGGCCATGCCCAGCCACCGGCCAGCCTCGAGCAGGATCGGATCGGTCGGCATGGGCTGGGAGGGGCGGGACAAGCCCCTTATATTGCGCCGAACGCTGGCTCCGGCTGCCCCCGGCGAATGGTGGTCTTGCCCAGGCTCAGGCGCCCGCTGCTGATTGGTGCCGGTGCACTTGGCTCGGCGGTGGTGGTTCTGGCCGCAGCAGATCGCCTGGCAGCCGAGGCCTATCGCCATTGGCGCCCCCAGCTCGAGCGCTCCTTGAGCGGGGTCATCGGCCAACCCCTGCAGCTGGGGACCTACCGGGGGCTGCGGCCCTGGGGGCTGGAGCTGGGTCCTAGCCAAATCAACGCCAGCGCCGACCAGCGCTCCAGCGTGCGCGTCGCCTCGGTGCGGGTGGCGGTGGCCCCGCTGGCGAGCCTGCGGCAACGCGTGCTGAGCCTGCAGCTGGAGCTGGGAGCAAGCCAGGTGGTGCTGCGCCCCGACAGCCGGGGCCGTTATTGGACTCCGGCCCCGAGCCGCCCGGGTCAGGCCCTGCCACGGCTCGATCTGCAGCTGCGGTGGCGGCAGCCGGCATCGGTCTTGGTCCAGCCCAACGGCCGGCGCTACAGCCTGTCGGCGGCGGTTCAGGTCGTGCCGCACCAGCGGCAGCTGGTCCTGGCCAGCAGCCTTCGCCCCCTGGGCCGCGGGACCAAGGGCCTGCTGCAGCTGCGAGGCCGAGGCAACTGGGCACGCCAGCAGTGGCAGGGACACCTGCAACTGCAGCGCGTGGACCTGAACGACCTGATCGGCCTGCTGCCGCTGCGGCAGCCGCCGGCCGTGCCAGGACGCCTAAGCGGAGCCCTCGCTCTGCGCTGGCAGGCGGGCTTGCCCGCCTGCCGGGGTCAGCTCAGCGCAACGGACCTGCCCGCCACAGCAGGCCCGCTGCGGCTGCGCTGCCAGGGCCAGAGCCTGACCCTGGCGCCCACACCCCTGCGCTGGGGCACCTGGCGGGCTGCGGCCAGCGGCCAGGTCCAATGGAGCAAGGACCGCAGGCTGGTGCTCCAGTCCATGGAGCTGCGCAGCGGCGGCTCCTGGATCCGGGGCAACGGGCAGCTGACGCCGACCCCCCGCCTGCTGAGCCAATGGCAGATCCGGCCCGCCGATCTCCCCGGGGGCCGGACCCTGCCGACCTGGGTGCAGCGCTCGCCGCTGCTGGGCAACCTGCAGGCCAGCGGCAGCTGGCGCCGGCCGCTGCTGGCTGTGGCCGTCGAACGGCGCGATGACCCGCTGCTGGGCCCCTGGCGGGCCTCGCTGCGCTGGACGGCGGGCACGCTGCAGCTGCTGGATCTGCGCAGCGCCCACCTGCAGGCCAGTGGCAACCTGCCGCTGGGCCCCCGCAGGGGCGGTGGCCTGCAGACCGGCCCCCTGCAATTGCAACTGGAGCTGCAGCGCTACCCCCTGGCCCGGCTGCAACCGCTGCTGGGCACACGCCTGGGTGGAAGCCTTGAAGCCCAGGGCCGCATCAGCGGTCCGCTGACGGCGCTGGTGCCCAACCTGGCGTTGGCTGTTAAGGGGCTGCAGGCCGGCCCCCTGGCCCTCGACGAGCACTGGGCTGGGCACTGGTTGGGCCGCCCGGCGGGCGGCGGACAGTTGACCATGACGGCCCAGGCACCAGCACCGGCCGGCAGCCTGAGCGCTGCTGTCAACCGGCGTTGGTTGCCCACCCGCGTGCTCTTGAGCCGCGGCGACGGCCAGCTGAGCCTGAACGGGTTACCCAGCAACTACAGCTGGCAGGCGCGCAGGCTGCTGCTCAACGGCTTGGGCCTGCGCCTGGGCCCCCGCCACCTGCCCCAACCGTTGCGCGGGCAGCTGAGCGGTGCCGGTGAGCTGGGGCTGCAACCGTTGGCCTTCAGCGGCAAGGCCGAGCTGGAACGGCCGGCCCTGTTGGGGCTGCAGCTGCAGAGCCTGGTGCTCCAGGGCAGCTACCGCCAGGGGCGTTACGGCTTCAAGGGAAGCCTCCAACCCCTAAGCCAGGGGACGCTGAACACCGATGGCCAGGGACGGTGGCGCGGCCCTTTCGCCCTCAACCTGCAGGCCCGCGGGCTGTCGCGCGACACCTTGCAGCAACTGGCAGACCTCTGGCCCCAATGGCAGGGTCAGGGGCTGTCCAACCTGGGCCGGGCCAGCGACCTGGGCGAGCTGATGCTCGACACCCTGGGCGCAAGCCTGCAACAGCAGCTCGACGCCTTGGCCCAGGCCCAGGCGCGGCTGGCCGCCAGCCCCCGCGGCAGCGGCAACCAGGGGGGATCGTTGACGGATCGCTTGCGGCGGCTGCAGGCCCGCATCGATGCCGACATCAGCCTCCAGGGGCCCAACCTGCAGCGGGCCAACCTGGATCTGGCCGCCAAAGGGCACCTCTGGCGTCTGAGCGATGACCAGGACGTGGCCCTGGCGAGCGAGCCTTTTGTGATCAGCCTGCGCGGCCCCTGGCGCCAGGGGCAAGGAAGCCTCAGCCTCGAGCAGCTGCCCCTGTCCCTGCTCGCGCTGCTGACGCCGGTGCCCGAGACGCTGCGCGGCAGCCTGAGCCTCAGCGGTCGCTATGGCCTGGGCCCCGGGGGCCCCAGCCTGGCGCTGCAGCTGGGACTGCAGCAGGCCCAGTACGGCCCGACGGCCCTGGTGCTGCAGCGCGGTGCGATCGCCCTGCGCCGCAACGCCCTGCAGTTGGATCTGGCCCTGCAGGCCCAGGGGGCCACAAGCCCGGTCGAACTGGCCGGGATGCTGCCGCTGGACCCCGACGCCCAGCAGCTGGAATTGCGGTTGGCCAGCCGCGGCGATGGCCTGCGATTTCTGACCCGCGGCGCCGAACCCGGCTTCAGCTGGCAGCGGGGGAGTGCCGACCTGCAGCTGTTGCTACGAGGCAGCCTCAACGCCCCGATCGCCAACGGCTTTTTGCGCATGCGCGGCGGCCAGCTGGGTTTCATCGGTCAGACCGTGCAGGACCTCGAAGCGACCGTGGTCTTCGACTTTGCGCAGCTGCTGGTCCAAGAGCTGCGGGCCCGGGTTGGCAGCGGCGTGGTCAGGGGCAGTGGCCACCTGGGCTTGCTCGAACCGACGGCCACCGAGCCACCGCTGAACGTCACCCTGAGCCAGGTCCCCTTCAACCTGCCGCGCATCCGCGCCATTGCCGACGGCAACCTCACCCTCAGCGGCAGTTTGCGCGACTTGCAAATGGGGGGCCAGCTGGGCATCGAGCGCGGCACCATCAACGCCCAGCGGGGGCGGCTGGCACCGTCCCGGCCCGGCCAGACGCCCGCCGCCCCGCGCAAGGGGGTGGCCCAGTTGCTGCAAGAGAAGTGGGACTTCAAGAGCCCCCTGCTGCTGGTGGGTGCCGAAGTCGAAAGCAACAGCAGCCAGGACGTGCTGCAGGCCGTGCCCCGCTTCTCGGTGCTGGGGTTCAACGACCTGCGCCTGCGGCTGGGACCCGAGCTGAAGATCGTGGTTCCCAACGCCGCCAGTTTCACCACAGCGGGGTTGCTGCGCCTGACTGGACGGCTCGATCCAACCCTGCGGGCCCGCGGCGTCGTGCGCCTGCTGCAGGGTCGACTGAACCTGTTCACCACCAGCTTCAGCCTGGATCCCGAAGCCCCCAATGTGGCGGTGTTCACCCCGGCCCTGGGGCTGATCCCCTACCTGGACATCGCGATGCGGACCCGGGTCTCCGACAGCCTGGCGGTGGCCGGTCTGGGCTCAGCGGGCACCCCATCGCTGGCCGAGATCGAAGCCCAGGGAGGGTTGACCTCCCTCAACCAGCTCAACCTGGTGCGCATCACCGTCAGCGTCAGCGGTCCGGCCGACCGACTGGTCCAGAGTTTGAAGCTGCGCAGCAGCCCGCCCCTGCCCGAGTCACGCCTGATCGCCCTGATCGGCGGCAACTCGTTGGCGGGCCTGAGCGGCAGCGGTGCCGGCGCCGCGATCGCCACCGTGGTGGGCCAGACCCTGCTGTCGCCGGTGCTGGGCGGGCTGAGCGACGCCCTGGGACAGCGGGTCAGCTTCGCCCTCTATCCGACCTACGTGAACCCCAATGTCACCAGCGATGCAGCCCTGCAGTCGCGTCAGCTGGCACCGCAGCTGGTGCTGGGTTCTGAAATCGGTCTCGACGTCACCGAGCGGTTCAATGTGTCGGTGCTGGCCGCCCCGAACCGTTCGGACGTGCCGCCCCAGGTCAACCTGAATCTGCGCGCCACCGACCTGCTCAATGTGCAGGGCTCGGTCGACACCCAGGGGGCCTGGCAGACCCAACTGCAATTGTTCTTCCGGTTCTGACGCTGATGCCAGAGGCCAAGGCCGCCACAGGCGAACTGATCGGCATCGACCTGGGGGGCACGGCGATCAAGCTGGGCCGGTTCAGCCCCCAGGGCCACCTGCTGGCCGAGCTGGCGGTGCCCACGCCGCAGCCGGCCATGCCCGGCGCGGTGACGGTGGCGATCGCCGAGGCGGTGGCCCAGCTCGACCCCGACCGCCGCGCAGGCCGGGTCGGCATCGGCCATCCCGGACCGGCCGACGCCTCGGGCCGGGTGGCACGGGTCGCGATCAACCTGCCGGGTTGGGTCGATG
>JBJOHB010000214.1:0-2738 GCA_046047915.1 Cyanobacteriota bacterium | reverse complement strand
GATCAAATCAGTCTTGCTCACGTCAAAACCAGCTTCCTTTGCGATCGTCACAACGGCATCAATATCAGCGGCACCATTAAGTTTCTCCTGAAGACCCGCATCATCCTTGAGCTTGGCAAGGAGTGCTGAGAGTTGTTCCTCGGACATCGGCCTAGACGGCAGACAATGCCCAAGTCATAGCCCAAGACGCCGCTGCCGTCAGCCATGGGGGCTAGCCCGCCCCCTCCAGGATGTGTGCGATCAGGTTTGACAGGCTGCGCCCCTCATAGGCGGCGCGCTCCTCAAGCCGGTGTACGAGGTGCCAGGGCAGGGTTGCTGTCACCCGCTGCGGCTTGCGTCGCCTTGGTCTCGCGGTGCTGCAGATGTGCTGCAGCGGCTCTGGCACCACGAAAGAGCACGGACAACCAACGTCCCGTTGCACAAATTTTGCACAAGCTGAAGCCAGAGGAGCGAAAGCCAATCCTTGAGATCGCTTGCGCCGGAATGATTAAAGGGCCCTTCCAGGCCCCATGAGTCATTTGGGTAATAAGGCTGACTTCACCCCATCTCCCTTAAAGGGTCAGGCAGCCACAGGGGCGGTCTGACGGGAGAAACGAACGATGTTGTTCGCAGTTACGTGTGTGCTCTGACCGAGCAGGCTTCAGTCACCCTCCTCATACCCCGTCGAAACCATTGCAGCCCCGCAAAGCTCCGGCCAGGCCGGGAGCGGGTGAATGGAGCTGAGCGGAATCGAACCGCTGTCCGAAGCACTGGTGTGAGCCACCTAGTCCGGCCGAAACCGGACCCCCTCAGTGTGGCAGAACCAACCCCGAGCGGCGCAGGTGGGCATTGCCGTACTGCCTTCCATCAGCCCAGCAGCACCAGCAAGGGATCCACGGACGCAGCGAGTGGATTCACCACCCGCACGCCACGCCAGCTGAAGCCGGGATTGAGGGCTTCCGTCAGCAACAGACGCGCACCCCCGTCCGCGGCGGCATTCAGAACCAAGGCATCCCCACAGGACAGCTGATGGGCCACGCAGAGATCCATGGCGCCGCTCCAGGCAGCGGCCGTGGTCTCAATCAGCTCATAGCAATCCATCCAACTCAGAACCGCCCGCTGAGCCTCCTGGGTGCTGCGGCCAGCCTTGTCCGTCAGCACCCGAAACAATTCGCCAAGACACTGAACGGGGATCACGAGATCAGCTCCAACCAGGCGCTCCAACAGAGCCCGCGTCGCCGTCACACGGGCACGATCGCCCACACCCTCGGCATAGACCAAAAGATTGGTATCCAGAGCAGCGCGCATCAGTCGTAGAGGTCGTCCCGCCGCCAGTCGACTGGCAAGGCGATCACAGGGGTGGCCTCAAGCCGAGCCAAAAGAACCTGTCTTGCGGCAGAGCGACTGCGCGCCAACTGCTGAGCCGGATTGATCGTCGCCACGGGGCGCCCACGGGACAGCACCGTGACGCTCTCGCCCTGACTGACCCGGCGCAGCAACGCCGAAAAGGAGCGATTGGCCTCTGACGCACTGACCGTGCCCATCGCAAGCCAAGTAGGTGTTACAACTACATTAATGACGGCAACACCTGTTGGCTGTGCACCCTGAGCTTCAGGCCATTGCCGTCGTACCGCCCGGCCTCGAAGAGGCAGCTGCGGCAGAGCTCGCCGAGCTCGGAGGGCTGGAGATCAAGCCATTGCGGCGCGCCGTGAGCCTGCGCTGCGACCTGGCCACCTTCTACCGGCTGCACCTGCGCGCCAGGCTTCCCTTTCGCCTGTTGCGGCAGCTGGCCAGCTTTCCTTGCCACAGCAAGGATGAGCTGTACCGGGGCATTCAGGCGTGCGTCGACTGGGAGCTCTGGCTGCCGCCCGAGCGCAGCTTTCGGATCGATGCCAGCGGCAGCGCCCCGGGCCTCAACCACAGCCACTACAGCGCCCTTCAGGTCAAGAACGCCCTGGTCGACTGGCAGCGGCTGCACTGGGGCAGCCGTTCGTCGGTCGATCTCGACAACCCCGATCTGAGCCTGCACCTGCACCTGGGCGGGGGCCTGGCCAGCCTGAGCGTCGACGGCAGCGGCGCCAGCCTGCACCGCCGCGGCTACCGGCCCCGCATGGGCCTGGCCCCGCTCAAGGAGAACCTGGCCGCCGGCCTGATCCGGCTGACGGGCTGGGACGGGCGTGTGCCCCTGGCCGACCCCCTGTGCGGCAGCGGCACCCTGCTGATCGAAGCCGCGGCCATGGCCCTGGGCCGGTCGCCGGGACTGCCAGGGGGCACGGACGCACCACCGCGCGAGCTGGCCCTGCAGCGCTGGAGCGACTTTGACCCTGTCCTCTGGCAGCAGCAGCTGGACGCGGCACGGGCCGCAGGCCGCAACGCCCTGCCAGGCGGCCAGCCCCTGGCGCCGATCGTCGGCTGCGATCTCGAGACCGACGTAATCGCCCAGGCGCGCGCCAACGCCGAAGCCGCGGGCGTCGGCCCCTGGCTGACCCTGAACACGGGCGACTGCCGCAGTTTTGAGCCGCCGGCCGGGCCGGGGGTCCTGGTCTGCAACCCGCCCTATGGCGCCCGCCTGGGCGCCGGTGATCACGAGGCGCTGGAACAGCTGTATGCCGACCTGGGCGCCATGGCCAAGGAGCGTTGCGGCGGCTGGACCCTGTGGTTGCTCAGCGGCAACCCCGAACTGACGGGCGCCCTACGGATGAAGGCCAGCCGCAAGGTTCCGATCAGCAACGGCGGCATCGACTGCCGCTGGTTGCGCT
>JBJOHB010000213.1:0-5280 GCA_046047915.1 Cyanobacteriota bacterium | reverse complement strand
GATCTGGCGGCCGGCCTGTTGCACAGCCCACGGCTGCTGGTGCTCGACGAGCCCACGGTGGGCCTCGACATCGAGAGCCGCAGTGCCATCTGGCAGGTGCTGCGCCAGCTGCGCGATCACGGCACGACAGTCCTGCTCAGCAGCCATTACCTCGAAGAGGTCGAAGCCCTGGCCGACCGTCTGGCGATCATCGACAACGGCCGGGTGATCGCCGAGGGCACCCCGAACGAGCTCAAGGCCGCCCTGGGAGGCGACCGGGTGACCCTGCGGGTGCGCGAATTCAGCGATCAGGACGAGGCCATGCGGGTGCAGGCCCTGCTCCAGGCCTGCCAGGGCGTGCGCCAGGTCGTGGTCAATCAGGCCCAGGGCTACTCGTTGAACCTGGTGATCGAGCACGAAGGCGTGGTGGACCTGCTCAGGCGCCAACTGGCCGAAGCGAATCTTCCGGTCTTTGCCCTGGCCCAGAGCCGGCCCAGCCTCGATGATGTCTATCTCCAGGCCACCGGCCGCACCCTGATGGATGCCGAACTGGCGGTGGCGGGTAGCCGCGACGCCAAGGCCGAACGCAAACAGACCATGCGATAACCCATGACCAGCGCCACTCCCTCGCTATCCGACACCAACCCTGGTGCTGCCCAGGGTCCAGAGGCTTCCGCCCTGGCTGAAATCACCCAGGAGACCCTGGCCCTGACCCGTCGCCTGTTCGTGCAGCTGGCGCGCCGCCCCTCGACCCTGATTGCCGGGGTGCTCCAGCCACTGATCTGGCTGGTGCTGTTCGGCGCCCTGTTTGCCAACGCGCCCGAGGGCCTGTTGCCCGGCGGCATGAGCTACGGCCGGTTTCTGGGGGCCGGTGTGATCGTGTTCACGGCCTTCAGCGGCGCCCTGAACGCGGGACTGCCGGTGATGTTCGATCGGGAGTTCGGCTTCCTGAACCGGCTGCTGGTGGCGCCGCTGCGCTCGCGCAGCTCGATCGTGCTGGCCTCGGTCCTGTACATCACTGCCCTGAGCCTGGTGCAGAGCCTGGCGATCATGGTGACCGCCGCCCTGCTGGGCTATGGCTGGCCCGGCGCGGCGGGGCTGCTGCTGGTGCTGGTCACCCTGCTGCTGCTCGTCTTTGCCGTCACAGCCCTGAGCCTGGGGCTTGCTTTTGCCCTGCCGGGGCACATCGAACTGATTGCGGTGATCTTTGTGGCCAATCTGCCGCTGCTGTTTGCCAGCACGGCTCTGGCCCCGTTGAGTTTCATGCCCCCCTGGTTGGGGTGGCTAGCGGCCCTGAATCCCCTTACCTTCGCGATTGAACCGATCCGTGCCGCCTACAACGGTGACCTGTCCCTGAGCGCTGTGGTGCTGCAGGCCCCCTACGGGGAGCTGACAACAACCACCTGCCTGGGGCTGCTCGCCGTTCTGGCCAGCGGGTTGTTTCTGGCGATCCGTCCCCTGCTGGATCGCAAGCTCTCCTGAACCCAAGGCCGTGCCCGCTCCTCACCGTCCAGCCCCGCCGGAACGTCCCGATCCGGTGGTCCTGCTGATCGATGCCGTGATCAATCGCCAGGCTGATCTGACCCAGCGCCTGGGCCAGCAGTGGATTCACCGGCATGGACTCAGGGCCTTTGAGACCTTGAGCCGCAACCGGTTGCTGCCGGTCTGCGGTGACGACGGCATCAACTGGCTGCACGACCAGCTCGGTCTGCCAACCCGTGGCCATGAGGCCCCCGTGATCACCCTGTCCGAGCCCGAGCAGCCTGGACCCGCGGCCCTACCCCTGGCCAGCCTGATCCGGGAAGCCCTCAACGAGGCCCTGCAGCCCCTGCGCCAGGACAGTGTCAGCGAACCCAAGACCCAGCCGCTCGCAGCGACAGCGGCGGCCGATCCCTGGCGATTGCCCACCAGCCCCGCTGGCGATAGCCCCAGCCGGGACGCTGCCCCCCCGCCGGCAGGCCTGGCTGCCCTGAGGGCCTGGCTGCACAGCGACGCCGCCTGAGATGGCTCCCTTCAGTGCGCCGTCGGGGCTGATCGTTTCGGTTCAGGCCCCCGAAGGGTCCCCCCTGCGCGATCCCGAGGTGATCGCCGCCATGGCCGACGCCAGCCTGCGCAATGGGGCCAGCGGTGTGCGGCTCGAGAGCCCCGAGCACATCGGTGCCGTGCGGCGGCGCTGCCCCGAAGCCCTGATCATCGGCCTCTGGAAGGTGACTCACCCCGACAGCCCGGTGTACATCACCCCCGGCTGGCACGAAATCACGGCGGTCTGGGCCGCCGGTGCCGACGTGATTGCCCTGGATGCCACCGAACGCCAGCGCCCCGAAGGCCAGGATCTGGCTGCGCTGATCAGCCGTGCCAAAACCGAGCTGGGGGCGCCGCTGATGGCCGACATCGACAGCCTGGCCAACGGCCTGCGGGCCGCCGCGCTGGGCTGCGACTGGGTGGGCACCACCCTGTTCGGCTACACCGAGGCCACAGCCAGCATGAAACCACCGGCCTGGGAGCTGGTGCCCGCGCTTCGGGCCCAGCTCCCAGCAGGCGTGAGCCTGATCTGCGAGGGCGGCATCGCCAGCGCTGAGCAGGCTCGTCGGGCCATCGATCTGGGGGCCGATGCGGTGGTGGTCGGAACCGCCATCACCGGCATCGACTTGCAGGTGGCCGCCTACAGGGCAGCCCTGGGCTGATCACATCATCCCGGGCATGCCCATGCCGCCCATGCCACCCATACCGCCCATGCCATCCATGCCGCCACCGGGGGCAGCCGGGGCCGGGGGCTCGGGCTTGTCGGCGATCACCGCCTCGGTGGTGATCAGCAGACCGGCGATCGACACCGCATCCTGCAGGGCCAGGCGCACCACCTTGGCCGGGTCCAGGATGCCTGCGGCCAGCAGGTCTTCGTAAACGCCAGTGGCAGCGTTGAAGCCCTTGCCCAGGCGCTGAATTTCAGCCGCCACCACCGCGCCGTCGGCGCCGGCATTGCTGGCGATCTGGCGCACGGGCTCACTCAGGGCCCGCTGCACGATCGCCACACCGGTGCGCTCATCGCCCTGCAGGCCCGCGGCCAGACCATCGAGGCCAGCAGCCAGATCGAGCAGGGTGGTGCCACCGCCGGCGATGATCCCCTCTTCGATGGCGCAGCGGGTGGCATTGAGGGCGTCCTCGATGCGCAGCTTGCGGTTCTTGAGCTCGGTCTCGGTGGGGGCGCCCACCTTGATCACGGCAACGCCGCCGGCCAGCTTGGCGATGCGCTCGTTCAACTTCTCTTTGTCGTAGTCAGAGTCGGTGGCCTCGAGCTCGCGCTTGATCGCAGCGACCCGGTCGCTGACGGCCTGCTGGTGCTCACCGGTGGCCACGATCGTGGTGGTGTCCTTGGTGATCGTGATCGTGCGGGCACTGCCGAGATCGGCCAGGCCCACCTTGTCGAGGGTCATGGCCCGGTCCTCGCTGACCAGGGAGGCACCGGTCAGGATGGCGATGTCGGCCAGCATCGCCTTGCGGCGATCGCCAAAGCCAGGGGCCTTGACCGCCGCCACCTGCAGCACACCGCGGTTCTTGTTGACCACCAGGGTGGCCAGGGCTTCGCCCTCGATGTCGTCGGCAAGGATCAACAGCTGGCGTCCGCTGCGGGTCACGGCCTCCAGCACCGGCACCAGGTCGGCCACCGCGCTGATCTTGCGATCGGTGATCAGCACCAGCGGGTTCTCGAACACGCACTCGCGGCGGTCCTGATCGGTAATGAAATAGGGCGAGGCATAGCCGCGATCGAAGGCCATGCCTTCCGTGATCTCGAGTTCGGTGGCCAGGCTCTTGCTCTCTTCGACGGTGATCACACCGTCGGCACTGACCTTGGCCATCGCCTCGGCGATCATCTGACCGATCTCGGCATCGCCGCCCGAGCTGACGGTGGCCACCTGACGGATGGCCTCGCCGGCCACCGCCTGGGAGCGCTGCTGGATGCCGGCCACAACTTGGGCTGCAGCCTTCTCCATGCCCTTGCGCAGCACGATCGGGCTGGCACCGGCGGCCACGTTGCGCAGACCTTCGCGCACGAGCGCCTGGGCCAGCACGGTGGCCGTGGTGGTGCCGTCGCCAGCGGTGTCCTTGGTCTTGCTGGCGACCTGCTGCATCAGCTTGGCGCCCAGGTTCTCAAACGGGTCCTCCAGTTCGATCTCCTTGGCGATCGTGACCCCGTCGTTGACGATGTCGGGGGCCCCGAACTTCTTCTCGAGCACCACGTTGCGGCCCCGGGGACCGATCGTGACCTTGACCGCATCGGCCAGCGCGTTCACACCCCGCTCGAGGGCAGCGCGGGATTGGTCAGAGAAACGAATCAGCTTGGCCATGGGCCGGCGTGACAAACGGCTGGGGTTCAGCGTCCCATGGCGAGGCGGCAGCTGGCTGGTGGGGAAAGCCGAATCACGGGCGGGTCGGCTGTGCAGGGGCCCGTCCAGCTGAATAACGTCAGCCCATGGAGGATCTGCTGCACAACGCGCTCGAAACCGCCGTCGAGGAGGCCATGGGCCAGACGATGCCCACCGCCAACCCGCTGGTGTTCATCGCCATCACGGCGGTGGGTCTGGCGATGGCATTGGTCTACGTCCCAATTCGGCTGTTTCTGACGATCACCGCCCGCAGCCGCCGCCTGCGGCTGCTGCAACGGATCCGCCGCCTGCGGGACGAGCTGAGCGCCTGACTCAGCGCATCACCATGCCGCCATCGACCTGCAACACCTGGCCGGTCATGTAGGCAGCGGCCGGGTCAGCGGCCAAAAAGCGCACGGCACCGGCCACCTCGGCCGGGGTGCCCATGCGGCCCAGGGGAATCGACGCCAGGATCGGCTCCTTGTCGAGGTCCTTGGTCATGTCACTGTCGATGAACCCGGGAGCGACCGCATTGACCGTGACACCGCGGCTGGCAAATTCGGCAGCGCTGCTGCGGGTCAAGCCGATCACGCCGGCCTTGGCGGCGCTGTAATTGGCCTGGCCGGGATTGCCGAACAGCGCCACCACCGAAGTGATGTTGATGATGCGTCCGGCCCTGGCCTTGAGCATCGCGCGGCTGACGGCGCGGGTGCAGAGAAACACCCCGGTCAGGTTGAGATCGATCACGCTCTGCCAGTCGGCGCTCTTCATGCGCATCAACAGGCCATCGCGGGTGATGCCGGCGTTGTTGACCAGCACGTCCAGGCGGCCCTCACGCTCGAGCACGGTTTTGACCATCGCCTCCACCTGCCCTTCATCGGCGACGTTGGCCTGATGGCTCCAGGCCTTACCGCCAGCCGCCTCGATCTGGGCCACGACC
>JBJOHB010000212.1:0-10527 GCA_046047915.1 Cyanobacteriota bacterium | reverse complement strand
GTGATCGCCTGCGACCCGCTGTATGCCCTGAGCAACGCTGAGCTGCGGCAACGGAGCCTTGACGATCTGGAGTTGTCGATCGCCAAATCCACCACCAGCCCCATGCTGCGGCCCGGTTTTGATCTGGGGCAGGTGCGGCGCAACCACCTTGCAGGTCTGGAGGCGTTTCTGGCTGATCGCCAGGCCCACCCCGATCGCTATCTGGCGGCGTCGCTGCCGGAGCTGCCCTTGGCGACCGGCAGCTTTGATCTGGTGTTGAGCGGCCATCTGCTGTTCAGTTACGCACCCGTCGCCGATGGCGGGCTGATGCTGGGCACGGGCTTTGATCTGGACTGGCACCGCCGGGCCCTGGCCGAACTGTGCCGGGTGAGCCGCCAGCAGGTGCGCCTCTATCCCGCCCACACCCACGAGCATCCTGCCCGGCCCCATCCCTACGCCGAGGCTTTGTTGGCCTCATTGCCAGCGGGCTGGCACGGCGGCTTTGCCGCCCGCAACTACGACCAGGGTTTCAGCGGTTTCACCGATGGCCTGCAGTTGAGCCGTTGCATCTGCCAGGTGACCAGGGTGCCAACGGGGCTCCAGAGCAGATAGGGAATCAGCAGCACCAGTGCCGGGGTTGACGCGGGCACCACCACCACCGCCAGCGCCACCCCCCAGCACCAGCCGGCCAACCCCACCAAGGTGCCACTGGCCAGCCGGCGGGTCCTGCAGATCAACCAGGTGTAGCTCTGCACCAGCACCAGCAATGCCAGGTAGCCAGCCATCAGCGCCAAACTCCAGCTGGCGTTCCAGGCCAGCAGCGCTGAGGCATAGAAACAGCCATAGATGCCAATCCAGATCAACGGGATCAGCCGCTCAAACGTCAGCCAGCGGGGGCGCCTCAGCTTCAGGAACCAGGCGAACTCGGCGCGGCTGGGATTGAGCACGACGCCCACCGCGACCATCGCCAGCAGGATCAGCAACGCAGCAACCATCCCCCCAGCATGGCTGCGCCAGGCCCTGATGAGGGTCATGGCATCGTGGTCGCCCGAGTGCAGTCCCCTTGATGAGCGTCCCTTCTTTGCCGGCTGTGGTCACCCTGGCCGCGTTGATCGTGTATCAGGGCACGGCCATGGCCGTGGGTCAGGCACGGGTCAAACACAAGGTGATGCCCCCCGCTAGCACCGGCCCTGAGGCGTTCGAACGGGCCGTGCGGGTGCAGCAGAACACCCTGGAGCAGCTGGTGTTTTTTCTGCCCACCTTCTGGTTGGCCGCCCTGCTGAGCAACCAGGCCTGGGCCTCGCTGTTGGGTTTTGTCTGGGTGGGCGCTCGCGTTGCTTACGGGATCGGCTATCGGCTGGAGCCCGGTAAGCGTGGCCCCGGATTTGGCATCAGCTTCCTCAGCAGTGCCGTGCTGCTGGTGATGGCGATCGTGGGGGCCTTTAGTCAGCGTTGAGACAGCCCTGGGCAGGCCCCTGCCCAGGTCCCATAAGCTCACCGCAGCTGACAGCGGACCCGTGGCCGAGCCTTCTTTTCAATACGAACCGATCGAGAAGTTCGGTGAAGGCCTCACCACCAACCGGCCGTGGAACACAAGTGCGTTGGCCGGGGTCGAGCGGCTCAATGGTCGTGTGGCCATGCTGGGCTTTGCAGCGGCGCTGATCGGTGAGGTGCTGACAGGCCATGGTCCTGCAGGTCAGGTGTGGGCCCTTGTGCGCTGGTACCTGCGCTGATCTGGGGTGGGCGGTGGGCCCAGGCTAGGGATCGTCAGTCCCTCGGATAGAGGGCCGTGACCGGATCCGGGTTGTCGATGTCGTAGTCGAGGATGTCGGCCGGCAGTCCCACCTGGGATTCGCGGGGGTACACGCTGAAGTCTTCGATCCGCTTGAACAGCGGCAGCAACACCCGCGCCAGGGCATTGGGGGCGCCATAGAAGAACGAATGGTGCCCCAGTAGAAATTCGGTGGTGCCGGCACCACTGGATGCCTGCTGGGTCCGTAGAAAGCGGATCATCGCCTCCCGTTCGCTGGGGCTGAGCGAGGGATGGGCGATCACGGGAAAATCGCGTGTTGCGGCGATCAGGCCGCTCCTGCGCCAGTCAAGGCTGGCCAACGCGGTGATCAGATCGGTGCGCTCGGGGGCGAAGTCGACGCAGGTGAGCTGTTGCTCCTCGATCGCCATGACCTGCTCGACATCGCGGCGTTGCAGCAGCTTCCACTTCTGGCGGGCGTCGTCGTGGACCACGATCGCTGCCAGCCGCACCCGTGCGTAGCGCTTCAGCAAGGCGCGGTTGGCCCCATGGCGGGCCACAAACGTGAACAGAAACTGCGAGCCGGTGCCGATGTAGTCATCAAGGATCACCAGGGCGCGCCGCTGGGGGCCGTCCGGGGCCGCAAGGCGCAGGCCTTCGATGTTGTGAAAGCAGGTCACCGGCAGGCGGTTGGCCTTGCGGTAAACGTACGAGATCAGGTCGCCGCTCTTGCACACAAACGCCCGTGTGAAGTCGATGTCGCTGCAGCGCGCGACATCAAAGCCATCCTCAGCCAGATCGGTGCAGAGGCGCTGATGCAGCAGCCGGCACTCACGGATTAGCCGGGCCCAGCCATGCACCTGCATGCAGTCGAGCAACCGCAGGGCGATCCCCTGCTCTGCCGGCTCAAACTGATCGATCCATCGCCCCAGCGAAGGCCTCGAGATCTCGGCCTCATTCCAGGCCTCGGCGAGCTGATCGAGCTTGCTCTGCAGGCTGTCCGTCATCGTGGGGCCGGCTGATCGCCCTGCAGGCTATGGGGCGTGCTTGAGCCCGGCCTGGATGGATGAAGCCTTGCCCCCCTGGCGTCCGCTGCTGCGGGCTGCCCGCGAGCGTGAGGGTCGCTCCCCTGCTGCGCGCTGGTTGCAGCTGGCCACGGTGGCGACTGACGGCACGCCGCGGGTGCGCACGTTGGTGTTTCGTGGCTGGGCGGGGCCGGCCGCCCTCGATCTGCTGACCGACGGCCGCAGTGCCAAGACCGGCGAACTGGCCCATCAAGCGGCCGTAGAGCTGTGCTGGCTGCTACCCAAGGCCCGCAACCAGTACCGCCTGCGGGGAATGCTGCTGTCCCTGGTGCCCGACCAACTGCATCGGGAACGCAGACAGCACTGGGCCCGGCTGACCCCCGGGGGACGCGCCCTCTGGGGCTGGCCCCAGCCTGGGGCTCCTTTGGATCGGGATGGGCCTTTTCCAGTCGAGTTGCCCGACGAGGCGCCGATCCCCGGGCATTTTGTGCTGTTGCGCATCGCCATCAGCCAGGTGGAGCTGCTCGAGCTGACCGGCACCCCCCATCGCCGCCGCCGCTGGCTGGCCGCTCAGCAGTGGCGCGAGCAGGACCTCAACCCCTGAGGGCGTCCTGCAAGGTGGCAAGCCGGCGGGCGTTGACCCCCAGATCGGAGTCGCCCAGCCGGGACACCGAGCGGGCCTGCACCACCCCGTGGTCCAGGTCGGCATACAACTCCAAATCATCGACAAAGCCGAACAGGCGGCTGCTGGCGGTGGCGTGCAGGTAGCGATCACCCCGTTCCACCACCGTGGTCCGGGGGGTTGCGGCCACAACAGGTGCCAGCGTCTGCAGGGCAGCGGCAGGGTCGGCGACACTCCAGTTGACGCGGGCGCAGTGGGCGGGCGACAGACACGGTGCCAGGGCGCCGTTGTGCACCCCCAGCTCGGCCGGCACGGGCCCCACCAGCTGAAACAGGGCCAGGTGGATGAGCAGCAACCCCTGTTGCAGCAAAGTGATCATTGTTCTTCCTGCTGTTCCTGTTGTTGCTGTTGTTCCCTGGGTGCCTGTCCATCCATGGCTACCCCCAGGGCGCGGCATGTGCCGATCGGGTCAACCCCCGGCGCCACCCCCAGGGCTTTGCGCAGCAGATCCAGCTGGCTCACCGACTGCACATCGATTGATGTGGCGACCTGCTGGCAGGCCAGGATCTGCAGGGCACGGGTGTCGGGTTTGCCGCAGGCCGTGGCCAGGGCTAGTCCACTGATCAGGGCCATGGCAGTGAATACATGACGCATGAACGACCCCATCGACCCACGAACCCTAGAAATCTTGCTGTCCTGATTGGCCAGGATCAACGAGCACCCGGTGGTTTTGCCTGCTGCAGCCATGATGCTTGCTGCAAAGGAACAACAGCATGAAATGGCCTGAGGGTTGGCGGGTCTGGCTGCTGGTGATCGGTCTCAATGTCATGGCGGCCGCCCTGTGGTTTGTGGACCGCGACGTGGCCCGGCCCGAACCTGGCGGCAGCCTGTGGCAGGTGATCCGCTCGCTCATCCCAGGGGGCTGAGCGTGGCCGCGCTGACCCTGCTGTACGACGGTGGCTGCCCCCTGTGCCTGCGCGAGGTGAGGTTCCTGCGCCAGCGCGATCAGCGCCTGCATGCCGGTGCGCCGCAGCTGGCCTTTGTGGACATCGATGCCCCCGACTACGAGCCGGCTCGCCACAGCGGCATCAACTACCGCGAGGCGATGGGCCGCATTCATGGCGTGCGCGCCGATGGCACCGTGCTGCGCGATGTGGCCGTGTTTCGCGAGGCCTACCGCTTGGTGGGGCTGGGCTGGCTCTATGCCCCTAGCGATTGGCCGTTGCTGCGGCCTGCGGTCGACGGGGCCTATGGCCTGTGGGCCCGCTGGCGGCTGCGCCTCACCGGCCGGCCGGATCTCGATCAGCTGTGCAGCTGCCGCGCGGCGTCGAGCTCGAAATCCTGAAAGTCGAAGCCGGGCCCCACGCAGCAGCTCACCAGGCTCCAGGCGCCCTGGGTGCGAGCGGCTTGCCACCAACCGGCCGGCACCACGGCCACGGGCTGCAACGCTGGTTGTTCAGCGGCGAAGCCCAGCAGATGGGTGCTGACGGGATGGTCGCGCTCGGGGCTCAGCAGCAGCTCCAGTGGTGCACCGCCAATGAAGTGCCAGGTCTCATCGGCCCCATGCACCCGGTGCCAGGCGCTGGGCCGTTCGGCTTCCAGCAGAAACAAAATCACGGTGAGGCCGGCGCGCTGGCGCCCGTCGGCGCGGCTCACCAGCTGATTGCTGCGGTGCACCTCGCGGTACCACCCGCCTTCGGGATGGGGCTTGAGCCCGTAGCGCCCAATCACACTCTGGCTGTCTTCAAGAGGCTGCTGCACAGAAGGCCTGGCCTGAGTCGATAGGGTCACTGCAACAGGTTGCATCACCCCCACGCCATGAACCAGAGCCTCAAGGGAGTGCTGTATGTGAGCGTCTGGGTGATGCTCTGGGGCACGGCGGCCTCCTTGGCCGACTTTGTGCTGCTTGAGCGCGGCGCCTACGAGACCGGCACCACGGGCCAGGCCATCACGTTTGTGTCCTACGGCGTGGCCGCCGTGGTGCTGGCGCTCAAGCTGTCGGGCCGCTTTCTCAAGACTGACGACTGATGGATGACCAGCTGATCGATGGTCCAGGCGGCGCGTCGGCCACGCTGCTGCTGGCCCATGGCGCCGGTGCGCCGATGGACAGCCCGTTCATGGCGGCGATGGCTGAGGGGTTGGCTGCGCGGGGCTGGCGGGTGGTTCGCTTTGAGTTTCCGTACATGGCGCAGCGGCGTGTTGACGGCAAACAGCGCGCCCCTGATCGGTTGCCCAAGCTACTGGATGTGTTTCGCGGGCAGGTTCAGGCTCTGCAGGGCCAGGGGCCTTTGATCCTTGGCGGCAAATCGATGGGCGGACGCATCGCCTCCCTGCTGGTCGACGAGCTGGCTGTCCATGGCGACGTCTGTGCATGTCTGTGCCTGGGTTACCCGTTTCATCCGCCCGGCAAGCCCGATCAGCGGCGCACCGAACACCTTGCAGCGCTTCGCACCCCCACCCTGATCGTGCAGGGTGAGCGCGATCCGTTTGGCAAGCGCGCCGACGTCGAGACTTACACCCTCTCGGGGGCGATCGATGTGCAGTGGATCACTGCCGGCGACCACAGTTTCAAGCCCACCCGCAGCTCGGGTTTGTCTGAAGCTGATACCTGGGCACAGGTTGTGGAGCTGGCGCATCAGTTCGCCAGAACGATCTCCTGATCGCCAGCATGCAACAACCCACCGTGGACGCTCGACGGCATGCCACCACGATCACTTCAACTCTGACTGGCTGGTTGCTGCTCGGGCTGCTGTTGGGGCTGCTGATGTGGCCGTATCAGGCCCTCTCCGAATTGGGTTTCCGCTTGCAACGGCACCTCTGGCTGGGGGCTCAGCCCCAGCTCTTGGTTGGCTGTGTGGTGGTGTTTGCGGCCACATGCCTGTTGGTCCTGCTGGCCTGGGGGCCGCTGGCCCGGGGCCGCGGTGGCGGCACAACAGCTCTGCTCGCTCTCGATCGGGCCGAGGCGTCGACGCGGGCTGAACATCAGGCGCTCTGGTTGCAGCAATTGAACTTGGCAACCCAGCTGCGGCGGTTGCCCCTGATGGTGCTCACCCACCTGGGCGGCCTGGCGGTAGGGGTGGAGTCGCCCTCGGTGGCGCTGGGAGCGAGCGTGTTGCTGGCCATCCGCGGGCGCTGGCCTCGTTTTCAGTTTCTGTCCGCGCTCCCCCCCCAACTGGTGGCGGTGATCGGTGGCGCCGCCGGGCTGGGCGCGGCCTTTCGCTCGCCCCTGCTGGCGGTGACCTATGGCCTCGAAGAGTTGGGGCAACGCAGCGGTCTGCCGCTGGTGCTGCCGGCGCTGCTGCTCTCGGGCAGTGGCACGCTGCTCGCCACCACCATGGGACAGCCGGCGCGTCTTGCCGGGTTGGCGTTGGGTCCGTTAGCGCCCCAGCTGTGGGGTTGGGCCGCCCTTGTCACGGTGCTGGGTGCGGCGGGCGGTGCGCTGCTGGTGCGCCTCACCATGGCGGTTGCGGCCTGGACCAAAGGGTTGCTCCAGCAACGCCGCTTGCTGGGCGTTGTCCTGCTGGCTGCATCGCTCACCCTGTTGGCGTTGCTGAGCGGCGGTCTGAGCCTCAACGACGGCTCGCTGTCGTTGGCGGCTGCCCTGGCCGGCGACAACCCCGGTCCACCGCTGACGTTGCTTTGGCGTGGGCTGGCGACGGTGCTGAGCCTGGCGGCCGGCGTCCCGGGGGGGCTCATGCACGACAGCATGACCCTCGGGGCGCTGCTGATCACCCCGCTGCAGGCCTTCACGGCACTCGATCGCATGGCTCTGGCCCAACTGGCGGCGGTGGGCGCCACGGCCCTGTTTGCCAGCACCAATGGCACACCGCTGTTTTGTGCGGCCTTTGTGTTCACCTTGCAGGGCGATCCCTCGTTGCTGCCGCTGCTGCTGGCGGTGAGTGCTGTGGCGGCAGCCCTGGGTGAGCGCTGGCGCGGCGAAACCTGGAACGAACACCAGGCCACATCCCTGATTCAGAGCGCCGCGGCCGTCAGCACCTCAAGCAACCCCTCGCCATAGCGCTCGAGTTTGGCGGCACCGATGCCCCCAACCCGGCTCAGGCCATCGCGATCAGTGGGCCGTTGCGCCGCCAGCTCCACCAGGGTGCGGTCATGAAAGACCACATAGGGAGGCACCCCCTGCTGGCGCGCCTGCTCGCGGCGCCACGCTTTGAGCGCCGTCAGCAGGGTTTCGTCGATCGATGACGCGTCGTCATCAGCAGCCATGGCGCCCAGCAACCGCGCGGCTGGCGAGCTGCTGCGCCGGCGGCTGTCTTTCTGGGGCTCGGGCAAGGGCAGCTCGAGCACCAGCTCACCCCGCAGCAGCGGCCGCACCAGCTCTGGCGGGCCGAGCTGCAACCCGCCCTTGCCCCCCGGCACCGGCTGCAGGTAGTTGAGCCCCGTCAGTTGACGCACAAGAGTGCGCCATTGGCTGCGGTCCAGCTCGCGGCCGATGCCATACACGCTCAGCTGGTCATGGCCCAGCTGGCGGATCTTGTCGGTCGAGGCACCCACCAGCACATCGACCACATGGGCGGCCCCAAAGCGCTGTCCGCTGCGCACCACCGCGGACAGCAGCTTCTGGGCGGGCACCGTCAGGTCAACCAGGGCCTTGGGTTCCAGGCAGCCATCGCAGTTGCCGCAGGGTTGCGCCAACGTCTCGCCAAAGTGGCGCAGCAGCACCTGGCGGCGGCAGCCGGCGGCCTCGCTGTAGGCGATCAGGGCCTCGAGCTTGCCGTGCTCGATGCGCTTCTGCTCATCGGGCGCGGCCGAGTCGTCGATGAAGCGCCGCAGCTGGGGGATGTCGCCGGGGCCGTGCAGCATCCAGGCCACGGCCGGCAGGCCGTCGCGGCCGGCGCGACCCGTCTCCTGGTAGTAGGCCTCCAGGCTTTTGGGCAGATCGACGTGGGCGACGAAGCGCACATCGGGTTTGTCGATCCCCATGCCAAAGGCAATGGTGGCCACCACCACCACGGCGGTCTCGTTGCGAAAGCGCTGCAGGGCGGCTTGGCGCTGGTCGTTGCCCAGCCCTGCGTGATAGGCGACCGCGTCGATGCCAGCGCTGCGCAGCTGGGCGGTGATGGCATCCACCCGGCTGCGGGAGCGGGCATAGACGATGCCGGCTTCACCCTGATGCTCGGCCAGAAACTGCAGCAGCTGCCGTTGCGGCTCCTGCTTGGGCCGCAGCAGGTAACGGATGTTGGGCCGGTCAAAGCTGGCCAGGAAGACCTGACCGCTTTCCAGCCCCAGGCGGGTGATGATTTCGTCGCGGGTGCGCGGATCGGCGGTGGCGGTCAGGGCCAGCCGCGGCACCGCCGGGAAGCGTTCGGCCAGCACCCCCAGCTGGATGTATTCGGGCCTGAAGTCGTGGCCCCATTGCGACACGCAGTGGGCCTCATCGATGGCGAACAGGCTGATCGCCGGCCCCAGCTGCTCGAGCAGATCGCCGCTCAGCAACCGTTCGGGCGAGACATACAGCAGATCCAGGCTGCCGTCCTTCAGCTGGCGCCAGATGGCACTGACCACGTCGGGCTCGAGCGCCGAGTGCAGAGCCGCTGCCGCCACCCCCAGCTGTTGCAGCGCCGCCACCTGGTCCTGCATCAGGGCGATCAGCGGCGACACCACCACCGCCAGCCCGGGTCGGCACAGCGCCGGCACCTGATAACAGAGCGATTTGCCGCCGCCGGTGGGCATCAGCACCAGGCCCGAACCACCGCCGATCACATGGCGCACGATCGCCTCTTGCGGGCCGCGAAAGGCCCCGTACCCCCAGACCTGGCTGAGCACCTGCAGGGGATCGGCAAGCTGCCCGCGGGATCCGGTGCTGCTGGTCGCGGTGCTCACGGGGATCGGGTGGGGGTGGCCAGACGACCCACAATGAACCCGAGACGACGCCTGCTGATGTCCGCTTCTGCCCCCCGCTCAGCGACGGCCTGGGGGTTTCTGGCCCCGGCTCTGCTGCTGCTTGGGGTGTCGGTGCTGATTCCGGCCTTGATGGCCCTGGTGATGGCGTTCACCCAGAGCGGGCTCGATGTCAGCGAACCGCTGCGGTTCATCGGTCTGGCCAATTTCAGGCGGCTGCTGGCCGATCCAATGATGCTGCGGGTGTCGTTGACCACCGCGGTTTACCTGGTGGGGATCGTGCCGCCGATCGTGCTGGGCTCCCTGGCCCTGGCGGTGCTGGTCAACCGCAAGCTGCCCGGCATGCACTGGTTCAGGGGGGCCTTTTACACACCGGTGCTGGTGTCGATCGTCGTGGCGGCGATCGCCTTTCGCTGGCTCTATGCCGAGAACGGGCTGATCAATGGCTGGCTGGCTGCCCTGCTGGGGGACCGCTTTGCGCCGATTGCTTTTCTGAGTTCTCCCCAGCTGGCCCTGCCGGCCGTGATGGTGGTGACCCTGTGGAAAGGCCTGGGCTACTACATGGTGATCTTTCTGGCCGGCCTGCAGGGGATCGCTCCCGAGCTGTACGAGGCCGCCGCCCTGGACGGCAGCGACGGCTGGCGGCGCCATCTGGACATCACCCTGCCCCTGCTGCGTCCCTACGTGACCCTGGTGGCCGTGATTTCGGCGATCGCCGCCACCAAGGTGTTCGAGGAGGTCTATCTGATGACCCAGGGGGGACCGGCCGATGCCACCCGCACCATCGTGTACTACGTCTATGACCAGGCCTTTGCCGAGCTGGAGATCAGCTATGCCTGCACCGTCGGCCTGGCTTTGTTCCTGGCGGTGTTGGTGCTGAGCCTGGTGCGCCTGGCCTTTGCCGGTGATCGCGGCCTGACCTGATCCATCCGTTCGGCTGCCAGGCTGGAAGATTGGATCCCAACGGCTCCGTGGTTGTGGTGGCAGAGGCTGCAGATGCGATCGGCATCGTCGGTGGTGGCCAGTTGGCCCTGATGCTGGCCGAGGCCGCTAACGCGCTTGGCCTGGCCCTGCATGTGCAGACCCCCAGCGCCTCAGATCCGGCTGCGGCGGCCGCCAGCAGTGTGGTGCTGGCGCCGCTCGATGATCTGCTGGCGACCCGGCAGCTGGCTCGCCGCTGTGCGGCGATCAGTTTTGAGAACGAATGGCTCGATCTGCAGGCGCTGGCCGCGCTCGAGGCCGAAGGGGTGCGCTTTGTGCCCGGTCTGGCCGCGCTGGAGCACCTCGTCAGC
>JBJOHB010000211.1:0-11249 GCA_046047915.1 Cyanobacteriota bacterium | reverse complement strand
CAGCACCAGCAGGGCGAGCAGCAGGCGCTTCACAGGATTCAGGCTGTTGCGGGCAGGATATGCAGGCCCTGACAGGGCTGCAACCTTGCTCAACGCGTATCCTTCAAAACGGAGAGGGAGGGATTCGAACCCTCGACAGAAGTTGCCTCCTGTAACTCCTTAGCAGGGAGCCGCTTTCAACCACTCAGCCACCTCTCCAGGGGCTCGACTGAGCTTATCAGTGAGTGGGCGGGTCAGTGGGCTCCCAGGGGCAACCGCGGCAGCCGGTGCTTGAAGCCGCACAGGATCTCCCAGGGAATGGTCTGAGCGCGCTGGCTCCAGTCGGCTGGGGTGATCAGCTGGTCCCCGTCCTGGCCCAGCAAGGTCACCACCTCACCCACGTCAAGATCCGGTGCATCGGTGGCGTCGACCACCAGCTGGTCCATCGTGATCGCCCCCACCTGGGGCAGGTGTCTCCCCTGGTGGAGCACCGTGATCTGCCCCGACAGTTGCCTGGGCACCCCATCGGCGTAGCCGATGCTGACCACGGCCAGGCGGCTGGGCCGGCTGGTCCTGAACCGGTGGCCATAGCTGACCCCGATGCCGGCCTCGACCGCGCGGATCAGGCTCACCCGGGCCCGCAGCTGCATCGCCGGCTCCAACGCCGCCGAAGCCGCCAGGTGCCCGGCCGGACTGTGGCCATAGAGGGCCAGGCCGACCCGCACCATGTCGTAGTGAAAGTTGGGGCCCCGCAGCGTGGCTGCCGAATTGGCCAGGTGGCGGCAGCCCGGCTCCAGCTGCTGCTGCTGCAAGGAGGCCAGAACCGTCTCGAAGCGCTGCACCTGGCAGGGTGTGATGCCGCCATCGTCGGCCGGCAGTGCATCGGCATTGGCCAGGTGGGAATAGACGCCCAGCAGCTGCACATCGGCCAGCTCAGCGATGGCGGCCACCAGGCGCGGGCCCTCCTGCCAGTCGATGCCCAGGCGGGTCATGCCGGTGTCCAGCTTCAGATGGACACCGATGGGCCGGCCGGCGGTGGCAGCCAGGTTTTGGCAGAGCAGAGCCTCGCGCATGCCGCTCAGGGTCGGCATCAACTGCCAGCGCAGGCAGCTGCGCAGCTCGTCGGGGTGAATCAGGTTGCCCAGCACCAGCACCGGGGCGGTGATGCCGGCGCGACGCAGCTGCACGCCCTCGGCCAGGGTGGCAACCCCAAAACTGCTGGCGCCCCCTGCCAGGGCGGCCCGTGCCACCGGCACGGCCCCATGGCCATAGCCATCGGCTTTGACCACGGCCATCAGCTGGCATCCAGGGGCCAGGCCTGCGGCCAGGGTGGCGGCGTTGCGGGCGATCGCCTCGGTGTCGACCTCAACCCAGGCCCGCTGACGCGAGTACCCCGCCTCGTGGGGTTCGGGTTGGAATGCCAGGGACAAGGCGTTCATGGCCACGGCGCAGCCCAAAGGGTAAGCAGGCGCACCATGCGACCAGATCGAATCCCCCTAGCATGCCGGCAATCCAGGGGGCTGGCATGAGCCAGGTTCTCGTCCTCAATGCCTCGTACGAGCCGCTGAACATCACCAGCTGGCGGCGCGCCATGGTGATGGTGCTCAAAGGAAAGGCTGAAGGCCTCGAACACGATGCGTCGCGGCCCCTGCGTCCCGATCAGTTGCTGCCCACGGTGATCCGCCTGCGCCAGTTTGTGCGCGTTCCCTATCGGCCGATGCCGCTGACCCGTCGCAACGTGTTTCAGCGCGATGGCCACCGCTGCCAGTACTGCGGGTCGGCCCACGAGGCGCTGTCGATCGATCACGTCATGCCCCGCAGCCGCGGCGGCAGCGACAGCTGGGACAACGTCACCACGGCCTGTCTGCCATGCAATGTGCGCAAGGGCAACCGCACCCCGCGCGAGGCTGGCATGCCGCTGTTGCGGCAACCCCACCGGCCGCTGAGCACCCTCAGCTTTGAAGCCACACGCCAGATGCGCGGGGGCCGGCACGCGGTGTGGGCCAAGTACATGATCGGCTGAGCTCAGATCTGGTCTCAGCCCACCGCGGCCTGCTGGGCCAGCTCTTCAAGCCGGCGGGTCTGGTCGGCGGCAATGCAGCCGTTGATCAGATCCTGCAGCTGGCCCGAGAGCACAGGCTCGAGGGCGAAGTTGCGCCCCAGGCGGTGATCGGTCACCCGATTGTCCTTGTAGTTGTAGGTGCGGATCTTTTCGCTGCGGTCGCCACTGCCCACTTGGGCGAGACGACCAGCCCGTTCGCGGGCGTTGGCTTCAGCCAGTTCGCGTTCGTAGAGCTTGGCCCGCAGGATCTCAAGCGCCCGTTCCCGGTTCTGCAGCTGGGAGCGTTCCTGGGTGCAGAACACCCGGATCCCGGTTGGCTTGTGCAGCAGGTCGACAGCGGTTTCGACCTTGTTGACGTTCTGGCCGCCGGCTCCACCGGAGCGAGCTGTGCTGATCTCCAGATCCTTCGGATCGATCTGCACCTCGACGGGATCGGCCTCAGGCATCACCGCCAGGGTTGCGGTTGAGGTGTGCACCCGCCCTTGGGATTCGGTGGCGGGAACACGCTGAACCCGGTGCACGCCGGCTTCGAATTTCAGTTGGCTGTAGACCCCATCGCCTCGGATCGACAGGATCAGCTCCTTGTAGCCCCCCAGATCGGCTTCGGAGGCACTGACGGGTTCGACGCGCCAGCCAGCGGCCTGGGCGTAACGCTCGTACATGCGAGCCAGGTCACCGGCCCAGATGGCGGCTTCATCACCGCCAGCCCCTGCCCGAATCTCGAGCATGACGCTGCGCTCATCGCGGGGGTCGTGGGGCAGCAGGGCAATGGTCAGGCGCCGCTCCAGTTCAGCGATGTGTGCGCCCAGGCGTTGCAGTTCTTCGTTGGCGAGCTCCTCCATGGCGGGGTCGCCACGGTGCTCTTTGAGCAGGGAACGGGTTTCGGCGACATCCTGTCGTGCCCTCGCCAACAGGGCTTGGTCCAGGACCAAGGGCTCAAGGCGTGCCCGTTCGCGGGCCAGGGACTGCAGCTGGATGGGATCAGCGGCGACCGCTGGATCGGCCAGCTGGATTTCGAGCGTCTCAAACGTGCGGCGGGCAGCGTCGAGACGCTCGTCTAGCAATTGGGGGTCCAAGGGTCAGCAGCGTCAGGCTGGGATCAGGCCTTGGCTGCGCTCTCCTCGGTGCCGGCCTCGGCTTTGGCTGCCTGTTTGGCCCCGGCAGCAGAATCGCTGCCACCCATGCCGTACTTGCGCATGAAGCGATCGACCCGTCCTTCGGTATCCAGAATCTTCTGGGTACCGGTGTAGAAGGGGTGGTTGCCGCTCCACACATCGACGTGGATCTCGGGCTGGGTGGAGCCGGTGGTCATGACCACCTCTCCGTTGCAGATCACCTTGGCATCGGGATACCAGGTGGGATGGATGTCGGCCTTGGGCATGGCTGAAAAAGACGGCGCGTACGAAGCAGCGCAGTGATCGAAACGATCAGCGCTTGGAGAACTGAGGAGCCTTACGGGCTTTCTTGAGGCCGTACTTGCGGCGTTCCTTGGCACGGGGATCGCGGCTCAGATGGCCTTCGGTCTTGAGCGGCTTGCGGTTGTCAGGTGACAGCTCACACAGGGCTCGGGCAGCACCTTGCTTGATGGCATCGGCCTGGCCGGTCAGGCCACCGCCGTGCACGTTGACCAACAGGTCGTACTCATTGCTCAGTCCCAGGGTCTGCAGCGGGGCTTTGACCGCAGCCAGATACACCGGGTTGTAGTTGAGGTAATTGTCCCCGGGGCGACCGTTGATGGTGACCTGACCTTTGCCGGGAACCAGACGCACACGGGCCACTGCCGTTTTGCGACGACCGGTTCCCCAGTAGACGACGGAGTTGGAGCTCATTGTGCGGAAGCGGAAGGATCGAGGGTGAGAGCTGTGGGCTGCTGAGCGCCGTGGGGATGTTCAGCGCCTTTGTAGACCTTGAGCTTGCGGAACAGCTGGCGGCCGAGGGCATTGTGAGGAAGCATGCCCTTGACAGCCTTCTCGATGATGCGCTCGGGAAGCCTTGCCTGCAGATGGGCGAAGGACTCGGTCTTCATGCCACCAGGCCGTCCAGAGTGCCTGCGGTACAGCTTCTGGGTGGCCTTGTTGCCGGTCACCTGCACCTTGTCGGCATTGATCACGATGACGAAGTCACCGGTATCCAGGTGAGGGGTGTAGGTGGGCTTGTTCTTGCCACGCAGCACCTGAGCCACTTCGCTGGCCAGGCGACCCAGGGTCTGATTCTCGGCATCCACCACGTACCACTGGCGTTCCAGGGTGTCGATGGACGGTAGGGGTGTTTTGTTCATGTCGCCGGGTGAAGCTCCGGAGTCTGCCGGGCCGGGTATCGGGTTCGGTCCCCACTGGCCAAGGCCAGGCGAACCGCGCTTCAGTGACCTTACCTGCTGACGTTCCTGGTCCTGGTGCCGGACGCTTGCGTCTGCCGGTGAGGGCGGAAGCAACGTCGTGGGCGCTCGGTCTTCCTGGCAGCCTGGAGGGGGGCGCTGAGGCGGACAGTTGGTGCCCGGGAATCTGGCGGAACGAAGCCTTCAGAGCTTTTGTTCGCCAGGAGAATCCAGAACGCTCAAATGAAACCGCGGTTGTGAATCGTACCACTCAGGCTCTGTGAACAGTGTCTGTGGGTAGCCCACCCGCAACAGGCAGAGGCCTTGGGCCGGTGCCGATTCCTTGATGGCCTGTCGTTGCCGCAGTCGCCAGCGCTCCAGCAGGGTCTCGGCGGCCAGCCGACCTTCGCCGACGGCGACCAGTTGGCCCATCAGCAGGCGCACCATGCCGTAGAGAAAGCCACTGGCCTGCAACTCCACCCGAATCAGATCTCCGTCCCGTTCCACGAGCACCTCCTGCAACGTGGTGCGGCCGTGGGCACGGCGACTTCCGGCCCGCATGAAGGCTGAGAAGTCATGCTCGCCAAGCATGGCCTCGAGCACCGTGCGCATCGCCTCCTGATCGAGGCGTTGTTGGTAGCGATGCCAGCACCACGGGGCCAGAAACAGGTTGGGCAGTCGCCCATTGAAGACCGTGTACCGGTAGCGCCGGTAGCTGGCGTCAAAGCAGGCGTGCCAATCGGCCGGCACCTCGCGGGCGGCACGAATGCGCACCGTCGCCGGCAAGCGACCGTTGAGCGCTTTGGGCCAGCGGTGGGCGGGGATGGGCCCAGCCGTGTCGAAATGCACGACCTGTCCGGCAGCGTGCACGCCGGTGTCGGTGCGGCCTGCGGCCACACACAAACCAGGCCCTGCAGGATCGAGTTCCCGCAGGGCCTGTTCCAGGGTCTGCTGCACGCTGGGGCCGTTCGTCTGGCGTTGCCAGCCCTGAAAGGGGCTGCCGTCGTACTGCAGGCAGAGAGCGATCCGTCGCAGGGGCTTCAGACCAGCTCGATGATGGCCATCTCGGCGTTGTCACCGCGGCGGGGCACGGTGCGGATGATACGGGTGTAGCCGCCGTTGCGGTCGCCGTATCGCTCCTGGGCTTTGTCAAACAGGGAGTGAACCAGCTGCTTGTCGTAGATGTAACCGATGGCACGGCGGCGAGCAGCCAGGCTGCCCTCTTTGGCCAGGGTGATCATCCGTTCGGCTTCGTCGCGCAGCGCCTTGGCACGCGCTTTGGTGGTGGTGACCCGACCCTCGCGAATCAGTTGGGTGGTCAGACCGCGCAGCATGGCTTTGCGTTGGTCGGCGGGGCGTCCCAGCTGGGGGACTCGGCACTGGTGTCGCATGGTGTCAGGGAGAGCGTCGGGGAACAGTCAGGAATCTCAGGCGCTGGTGCGGCTCTGGGGCAGGGTGATGCCGATGCGCTCGAGCGCTTCGATCACTTCATCAGCCGACTTGGAGCCGAAGTTCTTGATCTCGAGCAGATCCTCGTAGCTGAAGCCCATCAGATCGGAAACCGAATTGACCTGGGCACGCTTGAGGCAGTTGTAAGCGCGGACCGACAGGTTCAGTTCCTCCAGAGGAATCTGGGCTTCGGCCGACGCTTCAGGTTCAAGACCAGGCTCCTCGACCATGGTCAGGCTGGCCAGGGGCTGGAACAGGGCAATCAATTGATTGGCGGCCTGGGCCATGGCGTCATCGGGGGTGATGCTGCCATTGGTTTCGATCTCAAGCCTGAGGCGCTCACGAGCGGAACCGCCTTCGCCAACGGCGGTTTCGTCAACGCCGTAGTTGACACGCTTGACCGGACGAAACACGGCGTCGATCTGCAGCAGATCAATCGCACTGGTGTCTTCGGCATGACGGTCGACAGGCCGGTAGCCAATGCCGCGCTCAACATGCACCTCCATCTCGAGGCTGTGTCCCTTGGCCACGGTGGCGATCGGGCGATCGGCGTCGATCACCTGCACCTGGGAGGAGAACTGCAGGTCGGCGGCGGTGACGGTGGCTGGGCCGTTGACGACAAGCCGGCCGATCTCGAGCTCGCGGCTGCGGCTGTTCACGGCCACCTCCTTGCAGTTCAGCAAGATGTCGAGCACGTCTTCGCGCACACCGGGCACGGTGGCGTATTCGTGGTTGACGCCGGCGATGCGAACGGCGGTGATTGCGCTGCCTTCAAGGCCGCCGATCAGCACCCGGCGCAGGGCATTGCCCAGGGTGGTCGCCTGGCCGCGCTCGAGCGGGCCGATCAGAAACACACCGGTCTGGGAACGGTCGGCAGCGACCTCATGCTCGACGCGATCGATTTGGTACTGCAGCACGGTCTGAAGAATCGAAAGGGTGGAAGACGCCGGATGGCCTGAGACGGAAACGAGACTCAGACGCGGCGACGCTTGGCGCGGCGGCAACCGTTGTGGGGCAGGGGGGTCACATCGCGGATCAGGGTGATCTCGAGACCGGCCACCTGCAGGGCACGGATCGCCGTTTCACGGCCTGAGCCGGGACCGCGCACCAGCACCTCGATCTGGCGCATGCCTTGTTCAAGGGCACGGCGTGCGGCCGCCTCGGCGGCTGTCTGGGCTGCGAATGGGGTGCCCTTGCGAGCTCCCTTAAAACCGCTGGCTCCGGCCGAACTCCAGCTGATCACTTCACCGGCGGTGTCGGTGATCGAGACGATGGTGTTGTTGAACGTGCTCTGAATGTGTGCCACACCATTGGGCACATTCCGTTTGGTCTTTTTGGCGCCTGATTTCTTGGCGGGTTTGGCCATGCTGGGAACCCTGCGGAGGGCAGGAGGTGATCGGGGGGACAGAGTTGGCTCTGGTGACGCAGCGGCGTTGGAGGTGCTGCCGCGGCAGAGCGTTGGATGGCATCAAGCCGGACCGGATGGGCCGATGGGCAAGAAGGATTACTTCTTCTTGCCTGCCACGGTCTTGCGTGCGCCGCGGCGGGTGCGGGCATTGGTGCGCGTGCGCTGGCCGCGCACGGGCAGGCCAAGACGGTGACGACGGCCCCTGAGGCAGCCGATGTCCTGCAGACGCTTAAGGGCCATGCCCTCTTGGCGGCGCAGATCGCCCTCGAGGGTGTAGCCCTCGGCGGCGCCGCGCAGTTTCTGCACGTCGGCATCGCTCAGGTCCTTGACGCGGGTGTCAGGGTTGACCCCGGTTTTGACCAGAATCTTCTGGGCACGGGTCAAGCCGATGCCATACACATAGGTCAGTGCGATTTCGACCCGCTTGTCGCGAGGGATATCGACGCCGGCGATCCGTGCCACGTGAAAACGATTTCGAGGGGTTCAGGGAAGGGAGGCCATCGCAAGGGCGAGGCCATGCAGGCAGGGTCAGCCCTGGCGCTGCTTGTGCTTGGGGTTGGTGCAGATGACCATCACCCGGCCGTGGCGACGGATCACCCGGCACTTGTCGCACATTTTCTTGACTGAGGCACGCACCTTCATGGGCGTTGTGCTCTCCGAATTTGCAAACCGCCAACCTATCACACGGGTCAACCACCCCTGGGTGGATGGGCGAGAGGTATGGCCTTCAGGCCAGCAGCTGTTCGATGCGCGCGGCGATGGCCTCGATGCTGCCTTCGGCATCCACCGCCTGCAACAGCTGACGCTGGCGGTAGTAGGCGATCAGCGGCGCCGTCTGCTGCCGGTAGACCTCGAGGCGATGGCGGATCACCGCGGCGTTGTCGTCGGCCCGGCCGCGACCCAGCAGGCGCTGCATCAGCAGATCGTCGTCGAGTTCCATCAGCACGACCAGGTCGATCGGCTGATCCAGGTCGGACAGCAACGCCTCCAGGGCTTCGGCCTGGGCCAGGTTGCGGGGAAAGCCATCCAGCAGCCAGCCGCCGGGGCCTGCTTCGCCCCGGCTGAGGCTGTCGGCCTGTTGCTCGAGTCGGCTCCGCACGATCGCCAGCACGAGGGCATCGCTAACCAGTTCGCCGCGGGCCATCACCGCAGCGGCTTCTTGGCCCAGCTCGGTAGCGGCTGCCACTTCTGCCCGCAACAGATCACCGGTCGAGAGGTGCAGCAGGTTGTGGCGGGAGGCCAGTTGCTGGGCCTGGGTGCCTTTGCCGGCCCCCGGGGGGCCGAGGAACAGGAGGCGTTGCTTGGTCACGGCAGACAGGAAAGGGTCAGGTTGGAGTGGGGCAGGGACAGGGACAGGCCAGAGGCCACGGCTGGGTTGGTCATTGACGCACCATGCCTTCGTAACGCTGGGAGATCACATAGGTCTGCACCTGCTTGGCGGTGTCAATCGCGACGCCGACCAGGATCAGCAGCGACGTCGCTCCCAGCCCCTGGAAGGTGCGCACCTGGGTGGCGCCCTCCACGGCCGAAGGAATGATCGCCACCGCCCCCAGGAACAGGCCTCCGAGCAGGGTCAGCCTGTTCTGTACCGCACCCAGATACTTGGCTGTGGCTGAGCCGGGCCTGACGCCGGGGACGGCGACGCCACTGCGCTTGAGGTTGGTGGCGATGTCGACCGGATTGACCGTCAGGGAGGCGTAGAAGTAGGCAAAGCCGCAGATCAGGGCGAAGTACACCAGGGCGTACAGCCAGGGAGTGCTGCTGTTCGGGTTCAGGTAGCTGGCGGCGGTGATCAGCCAGGGGCTGCCGGTGATGTTGGCGATCGTTAGGGGCAGGAACACGACGGCCGAGGCAAAGATGATCGGCATCACCCCACCGGCATTGAGCTTGAGCGGCAGGTAGCTCTGGCGTGCCGACAGCAGGCTGGCACCGCCGACCTGGCGTTTGGCGCTGACGATCGGAATGCGTCGGTTGCCTTCCTGCAAAAAGATGATGCCGATGATGGTGACCAGAAACACCAGCACCAGCACCACGATGCCGCCGACGGTGCTGCGGTCGCCGCTCTGAGCCAGCTCGATCGTCGAGCCCAGGGCCTTGGGCAGGGTGGCGACGATGTTGACGAAGATCACCAGCGAGGCTCCCTGGCCGATGCCCCGTTCGGTGATCACCTCGCTGATCCACATCACCACCATCGAGCCGGTCACCAGGGCCAGGGTCGTCTGGATGACAAACACCGGCTCTGAGATGCCCGGTGTGGCGTACTGACGCAGGATCAGGGCAAAGACGGCGCTTTGCAACACCCCCCAGCCAAGGGCCACATAACGGGTGATCTGGGCGATCTTGCGGCGCCCGGCTTCACCTTCGTTTTTTTGCAGTTCTTCGAGCTGGGGGAGTGCCGCCGTCAGCAACTGGATGATGATCGAGGCATTGATGAACGGCAGGATTCCCAGAGCGAACACCCCGAGGGTTGAGATGCCGCCCCCGGTGAAGATGTCGAGGAAGCCGATCAGCTGTCCGCCGCGCTGCAGGAAGTCCTGAAAGGCAAGCCGGTCGATGCCGGGCACAGGGATGTAAATCCCCAGTCGGACCACCAGCAGCAGCCCCAGGGTGACCAGCACCCGTTCGCGCAGGCCCTTGGAGAGGATCAGCTGGCTGAAAATTTCCCCGGCGCTGGGGTTGCGCCCCCGGCTGACAAGCATGGTGATCGGTGGCAGAGGTTGACTGACGCCCAGCTGTGCGGCGTCCAGCAAAAAGCCGCTTGCCGGTGCTGAAGCTCCGGCAGGCGGCTATGACCTTAGGTCGGCGGACAGGCCGCCGATCAGTCGGTGATCTCGCAGGTGCCGCCTGCGGCCTCGATCTTGGCGCGGGCGCTGGCGGTAAACGCTGCTGCCTGCACGGTCAGTTTGACCTTGAGGTCGCCGGTGCCCAGGATTTTGAGCGGATGTTTGGGGCTGGTCACGATTCCGTCCTTGACCAGGGAGTCCAGGTTGACGGTGCTGCCGGCCTTGAGATCGGCGAGCTTGGCCACGTTGATCACGGTGAACGACGTGGGGTTGATCAGCGGGAAGTGCTTGAGCTTGGGCACCCGGCGGTACAGCGGCATTTGACCGCCTTCAAAACCGGGGCGGGTCGGACGGCCCGAGCGGGACTTCTGACCCCGCATGCCAAAGCCGCAGCTGGCGCCCTGACCAGCGGCGATGCCACGGCCCTTGCGCAGTTTGCGGCGCCGGGCGCCGGGGTTGGCCTTGAGTGACTGGAGGTTGAGCGACATGGATAGGGACCTCAGGAGTAGATCTGCTCGAGGGAGATGCCCCGCTCCTTGGCGGTCTCCTTGTGGGTGCGCAGGGCCGACAGGGCGTCCATGGCTGCGCGGGCGTTGTTGAGCGGCGTTTTGGAGCCCAGGCGCTTGGCCAGGACATTTTTGATGCCGGCGAGTTCGAGCACGGTGCGGATCGAACCGCCGGCGATCACGCCGGTACCCGGGGCAGCCGGGCGGATCAACACACTGGCGGCGCCATCACGTCCATTGCTGATCGTTGGGATCGAGCTGTGGCGGGTCAGGGGCACCTTGACCAGATGCTTTTTGCCATCGGCCACGCCCTTGCGCACGGCGCCGATGACATCGCCGGCCTTGCCGACGCCAACACCCACCTGGCCCCGCTCATTGCCGACGATGACGATGGCCCGGAAGCTCATCTTCTTGCCGCCCTTGACGGTCTTGGAGACGCGGCGGATCTGAACCACCCGCTCCTGCCACTCGGAGTCGCGCTCTTGGCCGCCTCGGCGGTTGTCACGGCCACGGCCGCCGCCACGGCGGTCGCCACCGCGGCCCTCACCGCGTCCGCCACGGCGCTCCTGTTGCCCTTCAGCGGCTGCAGGTACGTCGGAGGCGGCTGGGATGTCGTTCGAAAGAACTTGGTCGTTGGTTTCGGTCATGGTGAGAGCAGGGATCAGAACTGAAGGCCCGCTTCCCGGGCGGCGTCAGCCAGGGCCTTGACCCGGCCGTGGTACAGGTTGCCGCCGCGATCGAAGACCAC
>JBJOHB010000210.1:0-5632 GCA_046047915.1 Cyanobacteriota bacterium | reverse complement strand
ACGATTTCAGCCAGGTCAGCGACCACGCGGTCGAGCAGCTGCTGCAGGCGGACCGCTGCCCGGCCCCTTGAGCACCCCCCGACGCTGGAGTCAGCAGGTGAGCCAACGCAGCCATGCCCTGGAGCTCGAACCGGGACTGTTTGGCTGGGACGATCCCCAACGCATCGCCCATGCCCTGCTGAGCGCGGCCCAGCGCAGCACCCAAAAAAAACGCACCGCCTATGGCAGTGCGATGGCAAGCAGGAACTGCGGGCATGGCGTGCGCAGACGCCTCAGCCTTCAACGGGAACCTGCACCGATTGAGACGTCGTCTGCTCGAGCTTGGGGATGTCAACCTCGAGCAGGCCATCATGAAAATGAGCCTTCAGATGGGAGGCATCCACATTGCTCGGCAAACTGAAGCTGCGCATGAAGTGTCCATAGGAGCGCTCCATGCGATGGAAGCGCCAGCTTTTCTCCTCACGCTCTTGCTTACGCTCGCCCTGCAGGGTCAGGACACCATTGTCGAGGGTTACCTTGACGTCATCCTTGTGGATGCCAGGAATCTCGGCCTTGATCACAAAAGCAGCATCGTTCTCACTCACATCAACCCGTGGCATCCAGCCGCCGTTAGCGACCAGTTCTGAGCTGCGCATGAAGGGAGAAGCGATCGCCCGGCTGTAACGATCGAAAAAATCTTCGATCTCTCGCAAGGGCTCCCATTTCGTCAGTTCCATGGCGGAAATCCTGATGGACATCTTCAAGCTAATCAGCCCAGACCTTGCAGCTCGCCTCGCGTGACCTCCAAAAAAGCTGGCAATCCGCTGCACGAGCCATAGCCCTCAATCGGCGAACAAGCGCGCAATCTGATTGCGACCATTGTTTTTGGCCAGCAGCAACGCCTGCTCAGCTCGCGCGTAGAGATCAGCAAAGGAATGGTCAGCCTGAGCGAGACTGCTAATGCCACCACTGATGCAGACCCTGTATTCAGAAGTTGAGAAAATACCGTTCATCTGGGTGATCGAGTGGCGCACGAGCTCAGCCAAAGCCAGGGCTGCAGCATCATCCTTGCCAACGATCAACAAACAGAACTCCTCGTCATAAATGCGCGCCATCAAATCATCTTCATCCAACATGCTCTTACAGACACCGACAAGATCGACGAGCACCCGATCACCTTCTGCATGACCCCAGCGCATGTTGATCTGGCGAAAATTATCGATATCAAAACTCAGCAGTGCCAAGGGCCAGCCATTGCTTTTGGCGCGCTTGAATTCCTTGTCTGCCAGCTCAAAAAAAGAGTCCCGCCGATGCAGGCCAGTCAAGGGACAGAGCCGAGTGAGATGACGCCACTCCAGCTCACGCATCAACAGCTCTGCAAACTGAGTCAACCACTTCTGCTGACGCTCGGAGAACTCTCGAGGCTTTTGATCAATCACACACAACGTGCCAAGATTGTAACCGCGTTGCGTGCGCAGAGGCGAACCTGCATAAAAGCGGATATACGGAGGCCCCAACACCAGAGGGTTCGTCGAAAAACGCTCATCCAACAGCGCATCTTCAACAACCAAGGGCTGATCGCCAACAATCGCATGGGCACAGAAGGCCATTTTCCTGGGCGTGGATCGCTCCTTAATGCCATGGCGACACAGAAAACGCTGCCGGTCCTGATCGACAATCGAAACCAAACCGATCGGCATCTCGAGCAGATCAGTAACCAGCTCAAGTATGCGGCAGAACTGCGGATCATCCGAGCCATCATCGAGGCCATAACGTTCCAACTCGCGCAAGCGATGAGACTCGTTTGCAGGCACGGGAAATTCAGGATATTGGGTCATCACAATGCATCCCCTGATGCCGTGAATGGAGGCTACAAACAACCTAGAAACAGCCCGATCCAGCTGCATTGACCTTGGCTGAACTGCAGCGGGATTACCTCCACTCCTGCGGCTCACCATGCTTCTCTCTGCCGCCCATCCAATCTGGACCCTGAGTGATGAGGCTGTGTTGGCCGCCACCGGCAGCAGCCGGCAGGGCCTCAGCAGCGCCGAGGCACAACGGCGGCTCGCGCAATTCGGAGCCAATGCCTTGCCGCCTCAGCAGCAACGCAGCCTGGTGGTGCGCCTGGGGGATCAACTGCTGCACCCCATGGCCCTGCTGGCCGGGGCCCAGCAACTGACCGTGGCGATCTGGGTCATGGAGCTGATCAACGGCAGTTTCTCGTTCTGGCAGGAGGACCAGGCCGAGCGCACGATGGCGGCCCTGATCCGCGCCCTGCCCCGCCAAGTGCAGCTCTGGCGGGACGGCTCCCAGGTGCAACCCCCGGCCGAGACGGTGGTGGCGGCGCGCCACGCTGCCGCCCTGCAGCCACTCGAGCAGGATCTGAGCCTCGGGGCCTTGCTGGGGCTCAAGGACCGGCTGCGGCCTGAGGATCCCGCAGCGATTCAGGCCTGAGCGCCCAGGCCATCGCCCGCCAGATCGGACTCCTGGACCAACCAGTCGGGAGCGCCGACCTTAGGCCTCGGCGACGGGGTCAGGCGGTCGTGGCCATGGTGACGTTGCAGGTTCCGGCGGCGCTGTCGGTGTTGCTGGGCGACACCCTGCACCAACAGCTGCTTCAGACCGCTTCGGTGTTGAACTCGCGCTTGAGCAGCGCAAACAGGTAATCGGGGTCGCGGTATTGATTCGGAAGACAGGAATGAAGGGTCTCGAGCCGTTGCCAACAGACGGTGCGGCGCACCTTGTTGATCGATTTACCTTCCCGGATTAACAGCCGCAGAGCCTTGCAGTACAGGGAATAGTTGGCCTCGAGCTCACCGATCGTGAGCGATGCTGCGTCCGGACTCATCTGATCAATCCCGGCGTGGGTACGCCCTTGCTGGCCTGGTTGGATCCACTCTCGGCTGAGATGCCACCCCGGCGATCCCCCCAAACGGGGACAATCAACCCCGCAGCTGCTTCATAATTGCACCATGCCGCAGCGAACCCCCTTGAGGACCGCCTGCAGGCGGTTGCTGACGTCAAGGGTTCTCAGCAGCCGTTTGGTGTAGGTCCTCGCCGTTTCTTCACTGACCACCAGCGCCTGGGCGATCTCCCGGTCGCTGAGACCGCTGGCCAGCAGATCGAGGACCTCGTATTCGCGCGGGGTGAGGCGCGGGCAACTCAGGTAGGGCAGCCGGCCCGAACGCAGGGAGGGACTGCGGTACGAGTGCCCGCCCATCACCGCCAGCACGGCCGCCTGTAGGGGGCGCTGATCACCGATGAAATCGGCTTCAGCGACCACCGCCTCAAGCCAGGGAGCGTCGTGGTACTCGGCTGGGATCACATCCCCCAGAGCCAGCACCACCACCTTGAGCTGGGGCTGCAGCTCGCGCGCCTTGCGCGCCAGTTCGAAGCCGTTGCCCTCCTCGAGAAAATCGGTGCAGATCAGCAGCTCGTAGGGCTCCCTGGCCAGATACCCCAGGGCGCTGACTGCGTCGGTGACGGCGCAACCGATGCGGCTGCGGTCCTGAAAGCTGTCGCACACCGAGCGCAGCAGGAACCGCCCCTTCATCGCAATCGCCACCTTGCCGGCAATGGCGACCGAGAGCAGCAGTGCATCGAGGGTGGTGCCCTCAAGACTGGCCAAAAAGGGGGTGAGGTCCATGGAAACTCCGATGAACCTCCGGTCGGCACTAGGCCTGCCGGGGCCTACAACCCTAGAACTGGAGGGGTTGCAGCCCCCCGCCTCAACAGATGCGCGGTAGCAGGTCGCCGCTGAAGGGCATCAGCAGCCGTTGACTGCCCAGGCTGGTGCGCAGCCGCACCTGCACCGCCGCACCCGTTGTAGAGCGGACCTCACCGATCCAACGGCCGCCCGTGGGGGCCAGAATTGCTGAGGCAGCAGCAGCCTGATCGGCCGGCAGCGCCAGCACGAACCGGCCCTCGTTGGCCAAATGCAGGGGATCGAGCCCCAGCAAACGGCAACAAGACGCCACCCCCGGGGCCAGGCTCAGGGCCTGCTCGTCGAGCCACAGGTCGCAGCCACTGGCGGCGGCCAGCTCCAGCAGGGCGCTGCCCAAACCGCCCCGGGTGAGATCCCGCAGCGCATGCAACGTGATATCTGCCTGCAGCAGGGACTCAACCTGGGGCCACAGGGGGGCGCAGTCCGAGGCCACCGGCGGATCCAGCTCGAGGCCATGCCGCGCCGCCAGGATCGCCAGCCCATGGCGCCCCAGATCGCCGCTGAGCAGCAGCTGGTCGCCGGGGGCGATCGCCGCCGGTCGAATCGCCGCAGGGCTCTGGCACACACCGATGCCACTGGTGGTGATGAAGACCCCATCGGCCTTGCCCCGCTCGACCACCTTGGTGTCGCCGGTGACGATCGTGAGACCGCACTCACGGGCTGCCGCCACCATCGAGGCCACCAGGCGGCGCAACAGGGCCAGGGGCAGACCTTCTTCAAGAATGAAACCGACGCTCAGATGCAGCGGCCGGGCCCCCACCATCGCCAGATCGTTGGCGGTGCCGACCACGGCCAAGCGGCCGATGTCACCGCCGGCGAACTCGAGCGGTTGCACCACATAGCCATCGCTGCTGAATGCCAGCCGGCCAGGGGGCAGCTCGAGCCGGGCCGCGTCATCGCCCAACAGCGCCGGATCGCTGTACAACGCCGCAAAGTCGCGGGCAATCAGCTCCTGCATCAGGCTGCCGCCACCGCCATGGCCCAGCAGGATGCGGGTCATCGGCGGTAGCGGTGATAGGCCGCGCAAGCACCTTCGCTCGAGACCATCGGCGCCCCGAGCGGGCGCTGGGGGGTGCAGGCGGTGCCAAAACTGGGGCAATCGCTGGGCCGGATACGGCCCTGCAGCACCGCGGCGGCATGGCAGGGGGCCCCAGGATCAGGGTCGGCAGACCCCGCCTGGGCTTGGCCATCCCCGGCATCCCCAAGGCCAAAGCGGCGGGCGGCATCCAGGTGGCGGTAGGGCGGCCGCAGCCGCAGTACCCCAGAGGGGATGGCACCCAGACCCCGCCAGGGGCCGTCAGCCGCAGCAAACACCTGCCGCATCAGCACCTGGGCCGTGCCGTTGCCGGCCGGACGCACGACCCGGCCGTAGGCATTGAGCAGCCGCGGTGTGCCAGCGGTCAACAACTGCTGGCACAGCTCCAGGGCCGCCAGCAGCTCTAGGGGTTCAAAGCCGCTGATCACCACAGGGATCCGCCAGCGGTGCACCAGCTGCTCGAGCTCGGCGCCGCCCATCACCGCCGCCACATGGCCGGCCGCCAGAAACCCCTGCACCCGGCTGCCTCCTGCCGCCAGCACCGCCTCCATCGCCGGCACCACCCGCACATGGGCCTGCAGCAGGGTCAGGTTGTTGACCCCCAGCCGGCAGGCCTGCAGCACCAGCAACGCCGTGGCCGGGGCTGTCGTCTCAAAACCGACTGCCAGCAACACCACCTGCCGCTCAGGGTGTTGACGGGCCAGCTCGAGCGCCTGCCAGGGGCTGGTGATCAAGCGCACGTCGCCGCCGGCGGCACGGGCCTGCAGCAGATCGCCGCAGCCCTGGGCCCCCGTCGAACCCGGCACCTGCAGCATGTCGCCGTAGGAGCAGAGGATCACCCGCTCCTGCGTTGCCAGCTGCAGGGCCTGATCGATGCAGGCCGCCGGCGTCAC
>JBJOHB010000209.1:0-3196 GCA_046047915.1 Cyanobacteriota bacterium | reverse complement strand
CGGGGCTGGGCCTGGGGATCTGGCTCAGAAGCCCCCGGGCGAGCACCAGGACCGCCAGGGTTCCCAGCCCCGACGCCGCCAACAGAGGTGACAACCGCACCAGGCCCACAGCTGAAAGGGTCCAGGCATTCTGGGGAGGACCTGTCCGCTTCGAGTCCCGCACAGCCATGGGGTTGCTGCCGCCCATCCGCGACCGTCTGCCGACGCTGGTGCTGCCAGCGGCGCTCACGTCCTTGCCGGGTTGGCGGCAACGCCGGCGGGCGCTGCGGGTCTGGGCTGCGGCCGGACTGCTGATGGTGCTGCGGCCCCATCTGCCGCTGCGGCTGCTGCCCGGCTGGGTCGTGGGGGCTTTGCTGGTCTGGGCTTTGGTCGAGCTGTTGCTGTGGCTGTGGTGGCCCAGGCGTTCGGCTTAGCCTGCGGCGACGCGTAGACGGCCTTGATGACTGCAGGGGTGCCCCATCCGATCGGCGAGCCTCTGGGTGAGGCCTTTGGCGGCTTTGGCACCGATGGGGTGCGCGGCCTGGTGGGGGCGCAGGTGACGCCGGCACTGGCGCTGCAGCTGGGCTACTGGTGCGGCCAGGTGCTCAAGGCCGATGGCCCGGTGGTGATCGGCATGGATTCGCGCCGCAGCGGCCCGATGCTGACGGCGGCGTTGAGCGCGGGCCTGACGGCGGCGGGGCGTCAGGTGTGGAACCTGGGCCTGTGCCCCACCCCGGCGGTGCCCCTGTCGGTCCGCCGCACCGGCGCGGCCGGCGGGCTGATGGTCTCAGCCAGCCACAACCCGCCCCACGACAACGGCATCAAGGTGTTCGGTGCCTCGGGCGCCAAGCTGCCCAAGGTGCAGCAGCAGGCGATCGAGGCGGGACTGCGCGGCGATCCCATGGCCCGGGACCACGGGTTTGAACCGGTCGGCACCCTGCACGAGCGGCCGGGCCTGTTGCTCGATTACCAAAACAGCCTCTGGCAGAGCGTGGCCGGCCGACGCCTCGACGGTTGCCGGATCGTGCTCGACCTGTGCTGGGGATCGGCCACGGCCTGCGGTGAGGCGGTGTTTCGCGAGCTGGGGGCCGAGGTGCTGGTGCTGCATGGCACGCCCGACGGCAGCCGCATCAATGTCGGCTGCGGCAGCACCCACCTCGAGCCTTTGAGCCAGGCGGTGCAGGCCAGCGGCGCGGCGATGGGGTTCGCCTTTGACGGCGATGCCGATCGCATGCTCGCCGTCGACAGCCGTGGCCGGGTGTTTGACGGTGATCAGATCCTCTACCTGTGGGGCTCAGCCCTGCTCGAGGCCGGTGAGTTGCCCGATCAGCGCCTGGTGGCGACGGTCATGTCCAACCTGGGCTTTGAGCGGGCCTGGCAGGCCAAAGGCGGCGTGCTCGAGCGCACCGCCGTCGGCGACCAGTACGTCCACCAGGCGATGGAAGAGCTCGGTGCCGGGCTGGGCGGCGAGCAGTCGGGCCACATCCTTTCGGCCCGCCATGGCATGAGCGGCGACGGTCTGCTCACGGCCCTGCAGGTGGCGACCTTGATCCACAGCCGCGGCATCACCCTGGCCGACTGGCTCGACGGCAGTTTTCAGCCCTACCCCCAGCTCCTGGTCAACGTCACCGTGCCCGATCGCGAGCGCCGCACCCACTGGCAGGCCTGTGAGCCCCTGCGCCAGGCGGTCGAACAGGCCGAGGCCGCCATGGCCGGCCACGGCCGGGTGCTGGTGCGGGCCAGCGGCACCGAACCGCTGCTGCGGGTGATGGTCGAGGCGGCCCGTCAGGACGACGTCGACCACTGGGCCCACACCCTGGCGGCGCTGGCAGAGGCACAGCTCAACGCGGCCTGATCAGCCCAATGCCAGCTGCAGGGCCAGCTCCCGCGCCAGCTGCAGGGCCCCGTCGCAGCCGTCGCCGGCCGCTGGGGCCAGCTGAGCCCCGGGACAGCGTTGGGCCAGGGTTGCTGCCAGGTGCTGACGCAGCAGGCCCAGGTGCTCGAGGGCGCCGCCGCCGGGCCAGACCGGTGGCGCCTGCAGCGCCAGCTGGCTGGCAATGGTTGTGGCCATGGCCGCCAGGGCCTCGGCCGAGCGCTGCACGATCGCCAGGGCCTCGGCGTCGCCGGCCTCGGCCTGCTGATGCACCACCGGCGCCAGCCGCGCCAGGCCTGCGGCGCCAAAGTCCGGCTGAACCACCAGAGCCTTGATCGCCTGAGGGGCAGCAGGATCGTCGGACGCCAGTCCAAGGGCGTGCCACAGGGCTTGGCGTAGCCCCGTGTCGCGGTGGCGGCCATCGGCCATCTGCAGGCTCAGGGCCAGGCCGTCGCGGCCGATGTCGGCGGCCGCGCCGGCCCCGTCCAGCAGCCAACCCCAGCCGCCGCAGCGGTGTTGCTGGCCCTGGGCGTTGCGGCCCAGGGCGATGCAGCCGGTGCCGCTGATCAGCAGGATGCCGGCGGCTGCAGTGCCGCGGGCGCCCTCGAGGGCGGTGCGTTCGTCGCCGGTGACCAGGACCCGCCCGGTGGCCAGCTGCAGGGCCGCCGCCGCCAGTTGCTGGCCCCGGGGCTGCACGGCGCTGCCGGCCTCGATGCCGCTGGCCCCCACGGCCGCCGCGCCCAGGGCCAGCCCCTGGCCAGGGTGCTGCTGGTCCAGAGCCCGGCGGGCGGCCGCCAGGCTCTGGAGCAGGGCCTGGCCAAAGCGCTGCTCGCCCCCCAGGGCCTCGAGGTGGCTGACGCCGGGCCCCTCGCCTTCGGCCAGCACCAGCGCATTGCCGCCCGGGTGCAGCTGGGCCAGACGGCAGCGCGTGTGGGTCTGGCCGGCATCAAAGCCAGCGATCAGGACCGCGCTAGTCATCAGCCACCGCCAGCACCGCCATGGCGAACCAGCCGATCAGTTGCACCTCGGGTCTGAAAAAGATCGTGTCGGTCAGGCCCTGCACCCCCAGGCCCGCGATGATCGCCAGGGACGCCAGGGCCGGCAGGGCCAGGGGGCTATCGCCCTTGCCAAGCCGCAGGCCCCGGCGCACCGCCGCGGTCAGCAGACCCAGCAGCACCAGCACCCCGGGGATGCCCGCTTCGACCGCGATCTCGAGCGGGATTGAATAGGCGCTCAGGGCGTTGAACTTGGGCTGCTGGTACAGCGGATAGATCAGATTGAAGGCCGTGTTGCCCGGGCCGATCCCCAGCCAGGGCCTGGCCTGGATCATCTCGATCGCGGCCT
>JBJOHB010000208.1:0-16143 GCA_046047915.1 Cyanobacteriota bacterium | reverse complement strand
GGCTGGGCCTGGCCCGCACGTTTCAGAACCTGCGGCTGTTCAGCTCCATGAGCTGCCGCGACAACGTGCTGGTGGGCCTGCATCGCCAGGGGCGGCTGCCCTGGGCCGCCGCCCTGCTGGGTACCCCCCTGGCCCAACGGCGCCAACGGGAGCTGAAAGACCGCGCCCAGGAACTGCTCGAGTTGCTGGCGATCGGCCATCTCGCCGAGCAGAACGCCGCAGGGTTGGCCTACGGCGATCGTCGCCGCCTCGAGATGGCCCGGGCCCTGGCCAACAGCCCCACACTGCTGCTGCTCGACGAACCGGCCGCCGGCATGAACCCGGGCGAAAAGGACCAGCTGCGCGACTTGATCCGCCGTCTGCGCGAGCGGTTCGACCTGACGATCCTGATCATCGAACACCACGTGCCGCTGATGCTGGGCCTATGCGACCGGCTGGCGGTGCTCAACTTTGGCCGGCGTATCGCCCTGGGCACCCCGGACCAGGTGCGCCAGGACCCGGCGGTGATCGAGGCCTACCTGGGGGGCAACCGATGAGCACCCCATTGCTGGCACTCGACAACCTGACCGTGCGCTACGGCGGCATCACCGCCCTGCGCACCATCTCGCTGGAGGTGCAATCTGGCGAGCTGGTGGCCCTGCTGGGCGCCAACGGTGCCGGCAAGAGCACCACCCTGCGGGCGATTTCCCAACTGGTGCACTGTGCCAGCGGCACGATCCGATGGCATGGCGCCGCGCTCAACGGCATGGCGACCGAGCGCACGGTGAGGCTGGGCATCAGCCACTGCCCCGAAGGCAGGCGCGTGCTTGCCCGCCAGAGTGTGGCCGACAACCTGGAACTGGGGGCCTGGCTCAGGCGGGATAAGCCCGGCATCCGTAGCGATCTGGAGCGGTGCTACGGCCTGTTTCCCAGGCTGGCCGAGCGACGCCACCAGCTGGCCGGCTCGCTGTCGGGCGGAGAGCAACAGATGCTGGCGATCGCCCGCTCGCTGATGGCCCGTCCCACCCTGCTGATGCTCGATGAGCCCAGCCTGGGACTGGCGCCCAAACTGGTGGCCGAGGTCATGGAGGCCCTGCAGGCGCTGCACCAGGACGGCCTGACGATGCTGCTGGTGGAACAGAACGCCAACGCCGCCCTGGCCATCGCCGATCGGGCCTATGTGCTGATCTCAGGCAGCATCGAGCAGCAGGGCCGTGCCGACGACCTGCGCAGCGACGAGGGGATCAAGGCGGCCTATTTAGGGCCCTGAGGCGCAAGCCGGGCCCTGAGCCTCAGGCCTTGTCGACTGCCTCTTCGCTGCTGCCAAAGGCATGCAGCAGGGCATCGCCCCAGCTGTTGATCGACGAGAGTTGATGGTCTTCGGCCGCGGCCAGAGCCTTGCCTTGTTCGCGCAGCAGCACCGTCTTGTCGAGGTTGTGGCCATGGGCGGCGGCGATGGTCAGCACATCGTCAACACCGGCTGCGGCATGCAGCTTGTCGCGCAGCTGCCCATCAGCTGACACCGACGCAGCAAAGGAACGCAGAGCAGAAAGCGACATGAAGGAGGACGCAACGCCCCTGTCCTAGCAGCAGAGCTTGCCGGCGCTAGGGTTCGATCAATGGAACCGTTATTTGCGGGTATCGGCCAGCGATACCGCAACCTGAGACCTCAACGGCGCCGTCGGCTGCAGGCAGCGATCGCGGTTGGTGTGGTCCTGAGCGCCGCGGCTCTGGTGCGGATGCATCAGCAGGATCAGCAGCGCCAACGAGACAGACAGGCCGCCCTGGCCGCGCCGATCACCACGGTCACCGCCCTGGGCCGGCTTGAACCCGAGGGCGAAGTGATCAGCGTGGCACCACCCGCCGGTGCGATGGGCGGTGCCCAGGTCAGGCTCAAGCGCCTGCTGGTCGACGAAGGCGCCACGGTCAGGGCTGGCCAACTGTTGGCCGAGATGGACTCGGTCACCAGGCTCAACCGCGCCGTCGATGAAGCCGCCGCCCAACTGGCCATCGCCCAGACCCAGCTGCAGGTGGCCGCGGCCACCCAGCGCACCGAGCTGCAGAGCCAACGGGCCCGTCTGCAGCGGGCTCAGGCCAACCTGCGCACGGCCGCCGCCGAAGAACGCCGCTACCGCGATCTGTACCGCAGCGGTGCCGCCTCGGCGTCGCTCTACGAGGGCCGATCCCTGACCCTGGAGACCGCCCGGGCCGACGTCGATGAAGCCCGCAGCCGCCTGCAGCGGCTCGAAGCACGGGTCAGCACCCCCGATGGCGCGATCAGCCTCGAAGAGGCCAAGGCCCAGCAGGAGCTGCAGGCCGCCCGCTCCCACCTGCTGCGCACCAGGGCCGAACGGGACGATGCCCTGGTGCGCGCCCCGATCGGCGGCCGGGTGTTGAGCATCCTGACCCGCCCCGGCGAGGTACCCGGAGCGGGCGGCATTCTGGAACTGGGCCGCACCGAGCGCATGCAGCTGGTGGCCGAGGTCTACCAGAGCGATCGCAGCCGCCTGCAGCTGGGGCAACCGGTACACATCACCAGCAGCGCCCTGCCAGCTGCGCTGCAGGCCACGGTGAGCCACATCGGTGCGATCGTGCGGCGCCAGTCGCTGATCAACACCGACCCCAGCGCCAACACCGACACCCGGGTGATCGAGGTGCGGGCCCGCCTCGATCCGGCCAGCAGCCGCCAGGCGGCGGATCTGTCAAACCTGCAGGTGACGGCGGTGTTCGGGCGATGAGGCCACCGGCCCACCTCTGGCAGCAGCTGCGGCAGCGCACCCCCCTGGGGTGGCTGCAGCTGCGCCATGACCGGGGCCGGCTGCTGGTGGCCCTGGCCGGCATCGCCTTTGCCGATGTGTTGATGTTCACCCAACTGGGGTTTCAGGCCTCGATTTACGACGCCAACACACGCTTTCACCGGGCCTTGAATGCCGACATCGTGCTGATCAGCCCCAAGGCCCAAAACCTGCAAAACCTGTCGACGTTTCCGCGCCGGCGGCTACTGCAGGCGCTGGACGTGCCTGGTGTCCGAGGCGGCCATGGGCTCTATGTCAGCACCCTCACCTGGAAAAACCCGGATACCCGCAGGGATGCCACGGTGCAACTGTTCGGCTTTGACCCCGATGCCCGCCTGTTCACCATCCCCGAGGTGAACGCCCAGCAGAACGAACTCAAGCAACCCGACACGGTGCTGTTCGACCGGGGTGCGCGAGGGCCCTACAAGGCCACCATCGCGGCGCTGCAGCGGGGCGAAACCCTCAGCACCGAAGCCGAGCGGCGCACCCTGCAGATCAGTGGGCTCTTTCCGCTGGGCGCCAGCTTTGGCTCCGACGGAACCCTGATGGCCAGTGACCTGACTTTTCTAAGGCAGTTCCCGCGCCGCAACGTCGGCAGCCTGAGCCTTGGGCTGATCCAGCTGCAACCAGGGGTCGACGCCGACCTCGTCGCCGAGCGCATGCGCCACCATCTGGATGGGGATGTGAAGGTGCTGACCAAAGCCGCTTACGTCGCCTTTGAGCAGGCCTACTGGCGACGGGCCTCACCGGTGGGGGTGATCTTTGGGATGGGAACGGTGATGGCCTTCGTCGTTGGCGTGGTGATCGTCTACCAGGTGCTTTCGACGGATGTGGCGTCTCACTTGGGGGAATACGCCACGTTCCGAGCCATGGGCTACCGCAACCGCTACCTGCTGGGAGTGGTGTTCGAGCAGGCTCTGGTGCTGGCCAGCCTCGGGTTCCTACCGGGGTTTGTGTTGCCGATCGGCATCTATGCCCTGGCCTCGAAAGCCACGTTTCTGCCGATCGCGATGACCGCCGAACGGGCGATCAAGGTCTTTCTGCTGACCGTGCTGATGTGCGGCGCCTCGGGTGCGATCGCCACCCGCCGCCTGCAGGCTGCAGACCCCGCCGAGCTGTTCTGAGGCCGATGCCAACCCCAGCGGCGATCTGCATCAGCGACCTGCAGCATCACTTTGGCAGTGGCAACCTGCGCCGCCAGGTGCTGCACAGCATCGCGCTTACGATCTGGCCGGGCGAGATCGTGCTGCTGACCGGCCCTTCAGGCTCGGGCAAGACCACGCTGCTGACCCTGATCGGCGGACTGCGCCACAGCGAAGGCGGCAGTCTTGAGGTGCTGGGACGGCAGCTGATCGGCTGCAGCGACAAACAACTCAGCCAGGCCCGCCGCGAACACGGCTACATCTTTCAGGCCCACAACCTGCACCGCAGCCTGACGGCGCTGCAGAACGTGCGCATGGCTCTGGAGGTGCGTGGTGATCTCGATCGCGCCGGCATGGATCGCCGCGCTGCCCTGATGCTGGAGCAGGTAGGCCTGGCACCGCAGATGCACAGCTACCCCGATCAGTTGTCAGGCGGCCAAAAGCAGCGTGTCGCCGTGGCCCGCGCCCTGGTACACAACCCGCCCCTGGTGCTGGCCGATGAACCCACCGCGGCCCTCGATAGCCGCTCGGGCCGCGAAGTGGTCACGCTGATGCAACAGCTCGCCCGGGACCAGCACAGCACGATCCTGCTGGTGACCCATGACAACCGCATTCTCGACATCGCCGACCGGGTGCTGACGATGGAGGACGGTCGCCTGCGCGAAGACAGCCGTGGACGCCAGTCCCAAAGCAGGGTCTGAGGACCGGGTATCGCGCAGCATGGCAAGCCGGTGCAATTGGCAATAGGGTTCGGCCGTCAGCTCAGGGACGATGGCGGCGGAACGGTTTTTTCTGGAACTCGAGCCGCCGGCAGGGACTCAGGCGGACTGGCCCCATGTGGTGATCGTCGGTGGTGGCTTTGCGGGCCTGCGCGCCGCCCACAGGCTGATCGGCAAACCCGTGCGCGTCACCCTGATCGACAAGCGCAATTTCAACCTGTTTCAGCCGTTGCTGTACCAGGTGGCGACAGGCCTGGTTGGCCAGGCCGATGTGGCCTCACCGCTGCGGCAGATGATCGGCAATGCCCCCAATGTGCAGATCCTGCTGGGAGAGGTCGAGGAGCTCGATGTCGAAACCCGCGAGATCGTGTTCAACGAACGCCGCTACGGCTACGACCACCTGATCCTGGCCACCGGCTCGGGCAGCAGTTACTTCGGCCATGAGGAATGGCGGGCCAAGGCCCCGCCGATGAAAATCCTCGAGCACGCCAACGAGATCCGCCGTCGCGTGCTTTCGGCGCTCGAGGAGGCCGAACAGACCCCCGATCCTCAGTGCCGCCGCCTGCTGCAGAGCGTGGCGGTGATCGGCGCTGGGCCCACGGGCTGTGAACTGGCAGGCTCCCTGATCGACCTGATGCGTCATGCGGTCGAACGGGACTTCAAGCAACTGCGCGCCGAAGACTGTCGGGTGTTGTTGGTCGACCCGGGTGATCGGGTGTTGCGAGCGATGCACCCGCAACTGTCGGCTGCGGCGGGGGCCTATCTGCAACGCTCAGGCATCGAACTGGTGCTGGGCGGTCGGGTCGAACAGATCAGCGACACCGAGGTGCACCTGACCTTCAAGGCCACAGGCGAAGCGCGCTGCCTTGAGGTCGCCAATGTCTGCTGGACCGCCGGCGTGCGGGCCTCGCACCTGGGCAAGGTGCTGGCCGCCAGCACCGGCTGTCAGACCGACAAGGGCGGCCGGGTGATCGTCGAACCGGATTTCTCGATCCCCGGTCACCCCGAGATCCGGGTTGTGGGGGATCTGTGCTCCTACAGCCACACGGCCGATGGCAAGCCCCTGCCCGGCATGGCAGGTCCGGCGGTACAGATGGGCGGCTGGGTGGCCGCTGACATCGTGGCCCGGGCGCAGGGTCAGCAACACAAGCCGTTCGTCTTCACCGATTTCGGTTCGATGGCGGTGGTCGGCCCGCTCTATGCCGTGGCCGATCTGCGGGGCCTGCGACTCAGCGGCCTGTTGGGCTGGCTGGTCTGGGGCCTGGCACACCTGGCGTTCATGCCCGAGATGGAGAACCGGCTCAGCCTGTTGCTCAAATGGCTATGGGTGATCGCCACCCGCAACCGGGATTCGATGCTGATCATCGGCAACCGCAATCAGCACTTGGGGGTTGAAGTCGGCCTGGAACGGCGTGAAGGTAGCGACCAGACGAACCGATCTGATGCAAGCCCAAGCGCCTGAACGAGACCTGCGCTCAGCGCGGAGGGTTGCGCTGCTCCTCTTCAAGCTCCTCTTCCTGTTGGGTCTGGACGGTGTAGCGGCTGATCAACAAACCCATGACAATAGCAATATACAAAGGACCGACAATGCTCAAAGAGACGCAGGCCATTTGGGCCAGACGCCTGACAGGAACAATGTCGCCATAACCGACGGTCGTGATACTGACAAAAGCAAAATAATTCAACCGCGAAAAATCAAGATCCCACGCCTGAGCAGTGACCGCGTCGGTCATTTGATGCTTAAACACCACATTATCGGCATGATTTGTGAGCAGATCAACAAAACTGCCAGGCTGAACTGTTTCGATCACACTCAGCATCAAACCGCCGGTAATACCCAACATCAGATAGCCAGCAATCGCTCCAGCCAACACCGACGTCGAAATCTGCTCCTCCTGACGCAGCAACACCAACAGCCGCAACAAACTCCAGAACACAAAAGCCGCCAACACCAACAACAGCAGCAGCCCGCTCCAACGCTGCTGGGTGGGCGTGAACAACCACCCCATCAGTGCTGCGAGGCCGGCAAGACCCAGCCCGCGATACCACATGGTGTACCTTGCACGGTAACAAAATTCCGCCAGCTGCCGTCGTCCCAATTGGGCCAGCAACAGCAACAGCATCAGACCCGAACCGACCGTGGCAAAACGGTGAAAACTCCAGGGAAGGCTCATGATCAGCAGTTGCACCACCATGACAACAAACAGCTGCCGATAAAAGCGATGGCGGCCCCGTTCGGCGCGGTTGGACACGGACAGGGATGAAGTCCCGCTTCTCATGGCTTGCGTTTGTGATAGCGGCCAAGGATCAAGGCAATAAGTATGGCGACATACAGCTGCCCAGACACGGTGATGATCGTCACCGCCACCTGGCCGAGCACATCAGTTGGATTGACAACCGGCGTACCGACAGTGGTCAGCATGTTGAACGACGCGGCCATCAACGAAGGCGCATCAGCCACAACCCCTGCCGATGCCGAGACAATCACGGGCGCTTTGGACAGCTCAGCGACCGTGAGGCTCAAGGGGCTCAAGGCCGAAATGGCGATCAGCATGACGCCGCCCGCGATGCCGACCAGCAGATAACCGGAGGCAGCGCCCAGAACGACCGACGTTGTCACATAAGGCTCGTTGATCAGGGTCCTGACCTTGCGCAACAACACGAGGGTCAGGAAGATCAGCCAGACGACCACATGGGGCACGGTCAACCACTGACCCAGGGTGGGGTTGAAGCGCAGGCTGAGATGCCAGATCACCTCCATCACGACAGCGATGGCGCCCAGGCCGTAGACCAGGGGCTTGGTGCGCTTGAGCGGCGAAAAGCGACTGACAAATCCGATCAGCACGCAACACAGGCTGATCATCAAAACCGACAACAGCCAGGGGAAGTGCTGCGCCACGGGCAGCAACAACAGCAGCAAGATCTGGACACCCAGCACAATCAGGTAGCCGCGGTGTCGCCGCTTCAACCTGCGCAGAACCTCCCGACTCATCCGCACCGTCGTTGCGATTCAGCAGTCGGGCGAATCATGGCATCGATCTGCCGACTGCCCACCCCCCTGAAGCAGTCTCGACAACGCCTGCTTGATGTCCTGCTGGCCGCACTGGCCCCAACCGCCGTGGCGATGGCCACCCCGGTCAGCGCCGAACCCGCCGGGACGGCGCCACCGCTGGGTCCGACGCCGCTGTGGCCAGAGCTGAGCACCGTGCTCGCCCTGCCCCCCTGGCTACATCTGGACCTGGACCTGAACGCCGAGCCGATGGGCGGCAACGGTCCACCCCTGGGCAGCAGCGGCGCCTGGATCCAGCAACTGACCCTGACCGCCGAAGCGAGCCGCGGCCTGGGACGCGACAAAACGCAATGGCAGGAGTTCGATCACTGGAAGACGAGCCTGCAGCTGACGGCCTTCAGCGGCAACGCCAATCTCAACGAGACCCTGGGCACCGTCTTTCCCCTGCAGACCGCGGCCCACCCCGTCGGGCTGTGGTTGACCGAGGCCTCCGTGCAGCGGGTCGCTGCCGGTGATCCAGTGTTTTTCAAGGCAGGGCTGATGCCATTGAATCCCTCCTTCGTGGAGAGCGATGTGCTCAACAGCTACATCCACTCGGCCCTCAACAACACCCTGAACCTGGAAATCAATGGGCTACCCATCAACCCCTTCATCGCCCCTGCAGCAACGGTGCACGTCCGCCTCGGGTCCAGCAGTGAGCTGCGGATCGGTCAATTCTGGCTTGACAATGTCAACAACCTAGCCAGCTTGTTTGGCGTCAATCCCCAAATGCCGCTCAGCAATGGCAGTCTGCAGATCGTGCAATGGAACCTGCGCGACCTACCCGGCTCAGCACAACTGCAGCAACCGATCCAGCAGGGCGAACGCCTGGTGAGCCGGCAACTGCCGCAGCCCCTGTTGCAGCTCGGGGCGCTCAACACCACCGGCACTGATCCGAACCTGGCGGCCTACGGCACCTTGACCGTGGCCGTTCCTGTGCCGATCGGCCTGGATCATCGGGTCTGGATCGGCTTCAACAACGGCTTCACCATCGAGAACGACCCCGATCCCACCTTTGTGGGCGGCGGCTGGCTGGCCCAGGGACTGCTGCCAGGGCGCCCGCTGGATGTGCTGGCCGTGGGCTATGGCAGCACCTGGTTCAACAGCACGCTTGCCCCAGGGCTGAACCCTGAAATGGTGCTGGAGATCAACTACACGATTTCTCTGAGCAGTCAGTTCACGCTTCAACCGGTGCTGCAATGGATCGTCAACCCCAATGGCAGCAACAACAGGCCAGCCGTCGTTGCAGCAGGTCTTCAGCTGAACCTGAGCTTCTGAGCGATCAGGACGTCGTCATCAAGTTGAGAATCGCCGAGATCACAGTGGAATAGAAGAGAAAACTGATAACCGAGTGCACAAGAACCATCCTGCGCATGCGCGCATCTTCAAGGTTGACATCGCTCATCGCATAGGTCAGCCCAACCGCGAAGGCGACATAAAGGAAATCAGTAAAAATTGGCTCATCATTACCCGCGAAAACAAAACCTTGGGGATTGGGACCATCAGCCGCCGGCAAGGGGTTGAGCGAAAAATAATGCTTGGCGTAATAGATCGCAAAACCAATATGCAGCTGCATCCAGGTCGTAAACAGAGCTGCAAAATAAATAAAGATTCGAAATGAGGACGGCAGCGTGCTAGACGACGAATGGACATCATGAATACAAAGACTCAACAGGCCAATGCTCATGAACGCCAACAGCACCGTGCGCTCAATCAACAGCTTCCTGTTGGCCCGCCAGTGACCAAAGATTGCGCGAGTCTCGAGTGCTGACAGCCTTTGTGAAGAACGACTGATCGCCAACAGATCGACAGCCATGGCCGTCAGAAAGCCCAGCGAGGTGGCTTCATCGATCGGCAATTCGTGGAGCAGCCCAAGGGTCACCGCCGAGCCGATCACCAAACCACGCAAACCTCTGTAACCATCGTGAAAGCCCCGGGGATGCTGGGGCGGCTGCACCAGCAAGCGCTTGAACCCACGCAGCCCCAACCCAGCCCCTTTGCGGCGGCTGCCCTCAGTCCTCTCTTCGACCATGTCCAGCAGTTGCAGCAACACCGTTGCTGCTGATCATGGCGGGGACATCCTCTGCAGTCCAGCAAATCCAACAACAGGTCTTGAACACATTCAGGCAAACCGTGGCACGATGACGGCATCGGATCCCCGCAGGCCACTGCCGCTGCCATGCCCGAGGCGCCAGCACCCGACCCGCACGCGCTCAGCTGTCGCAAAGGAATTGCACACCTGCAACGTCTCGATGCGGGCCATCAACGGTTCTTGAATGGCCTGTCTGAACATCCCCATGCCACCAGTGAGCGGCTCAAACATCTGGTTCAGGGGCAGCATCCGATCGCGGCAATCCTGAGCTGCGCCGATTCACGGGTGCCGGTCGAACTGTTGTTTGATGCCGGCTTCGGCGATCTCTTTGTCGTCCGCAATGCCGGCAACACCTGCACCAGCGCCACGATCGCTTCGCTCGAATACGGAATCCAGGCCCTGGGCATTCCCCTGGTGCTGGTGATGGGCCATGAAGGCTGCGGTGCCGTGACAGCGGCCTGCCAACCCCACGGCACCCTGACACCGCAACTGCACGAGCTGGTGCTGACGATTCGCCAGGGACTCGAGGAAGCGACTGACGGGGCCGCACTTCCCACTGCCTTTCGCCAGAACCCGATCCAGTCGGCACGCCATCTGGTGCGGGGCAGCGCCCTGATCCGCGAGCGGATCGCCTCGGGACGCCTGCTGGTCGAGGCGGCTTACTACACCCTGTGCCGAGGCGAAATCGAATGGCTGGGTGCGATCGACCCCCAGGAAGGCGTGCACCCGGGGCACCTGCGCCGTTCAGGGTCCGCCCGTTGATCGCGGCGCTGGTGTTGCTGGCCGTAGGGGCACCAAATGGTGTTGGTGCAGCGACGCGTTCCAATCGATGCGGCGACTGAACCGCAACCCCAACGAGCCACCCACCTGACGACCGACCTCACTGCCACCGGTAAGGCCGGCCCCGAGGCCAGCCGCCAGCCGCTCGCTGAAGCTTTCGGCCGTCGTATCGCGCAGCATGCCGACAAACCAAGTGCGATGGCCGATCGAACGACGCAGGGATGGGGATCCGCTCAGATCGGTGGCCAACTGACCACCGACCATGGAGCCCACGGCCAGACCGGCCACAGCCCCCAATGGCCCGGCCAAGGCTGACCCCAGCACCATGCCGGTGCTGGAGCCGGCCTCTTCGCCAACCCGGGTGCTCAGACGCCGCCAGGTCAACTGCCCCAGGGTGTGGGGGACCGCATCGGCCTGCCCGTCGGCAACGGCGCTGCCGATGATCGATCCGATCACCGCACCCAAGACCGACCCCAAACCACCAAGGGCCAGGGCCAGGCCGGGTCCAGCGACGGCCGCCCCCAGGGCCGCGCCGCCACCACCGACCACCGCCTGACCCAAGGCTGCACCGATCAGGTTGCCGCCCATCTGCCGGCTGAGATGCACCCAAGGACTGGTGACATCGGCGCCGTCATCGTCATCGTCCCTGGCTTGCGGGCCCTCCAGCTGGCAGCCCAGGGCCGCCAGGGCCAGCTGCCAGCGCACCGCTGGACAACCGGGCTCCAACTCCAACACCAGAGAACGGGAGGCCTCGCGGCGCTGCCAACCGCGCAGCCAGGTCTGGACGGTCAGCTGGTCACAAAGCCGATCCAAGACCTCCGGATCCAGCGATGGGGGCCATTGCATGCGGACCCGGTTGGGCAACTGATGGGCGATCCGCAGGTTGAGGCTTGCTGGCATGGTTGTCGCGACAGCAGACAACAGCTGATCTGGACGATAGGTTGGCTTGGCTTTGGTTGATCCCCCCGCAGCGATCCCATGTTTGAGCTCGAAACCCTCATCGCCATGGGCGTCGGCGCCGCCCTGGTCGCCGTGGCTCCGGTGGTGGCCTCTGTCACCGGCCGTGAAAACAAGCTGGCCACATCGATTAGTGCCGCCGGCCGCAATCTGACCAAGCAGGGGCTCAAACTGGGCATCTGCCTGGCCGACAAGTCGTCGGGCCTGGTCCGCAAAGTCGGTCACGGCCTCTCGGAAGCTGGTGAAAGCCTCACCGACCTGGTGGCCGAAGCCCGTGCCGATCTCGAGCAGGCCAAAGCCTCCAAGAACGCCTGACGCGCAACTCCACAAGCCCTGTCGTGACCCTGCGGAACGCCTACCGGGTGAAGCACCAGCTTCCCCACCGCGTCCGCATCGATTTTGGCGAGCGGCTCACACCTGAGCAGATGCGCAGTGTGATCTGGCTGCTCGAGCACCACGACCCCGATGCGACGGTGCGTCCAGCGGCATCGGGGCATGGTCTAGTGATCTGCAGTCGCCATCCGGATCGCCCCCTGACCGACCCCCTACCCAAACTTGAACAGGTACTGCGTCAGCCGGTCGCCCACTTGAGCGAGCCGCCGCCCGAGGGGATGCAGAAATGGATCCGCCAATCCCATCAGGGAACGTTGAAGTTGCTGATCACCCTGGCGATCGCAGGCTGGGCCTTGCCAATCCTGCCGGGAACACCGTTTTTTCTGCTGGCGTGGTGGATGGGATGGCGTCCTGAGCCGCGGGACAACAACACCCGTGACCAGTCAGCTCAGGACAAACCGATGTCCAACCAGGGGGCGTCGATACGCGCCGATCGGCACGTCAGCTGAGACCATTCGCGAGGCAACGGCACCTCCAATTGCAGCCCACCGCTGCGGACCAACAGCTGTTGCCCGGACTGACGCACCCGCAGTCCCTCGCGGACCAGACCCGGCAACAACAACCGGCAGCGGGTGCCATCGGGCCCGTCGAGCCAACACTGGCTCTCGCGGCGCAACGGTTGATCCAACCAGGGCTCGAACGCCAGTGTCTGGTCCGCAGAGCGGCCATGCAGCACCGGCAAGTCCCAGCTGCAGGCCAGCTGATCAAGCGCGGGGCCAGGCAACTCGCCCTCGAGCCAGAGACGGGGTTGGCAGAGGCCGCAAAGGGGCAGGGCTGCAACCCGACCTGAGAGCTGGGGCAGATCCTCCGCATCGACCGCCAGGGCCAACAACGCCTCGACCGGTGCGGTGTCATGCACCAGCCTGGCGGCCAATTCCTGCAGTCGCCGACGCCAGGCCGTCGACAACGCCAGAGTTTCAGCCTCTGGCAGCCGCAACCGCAACACCAGTTCGAATTGGGCCAGCCGTTGACGGGTCTGGCTCCACCAGGTGAGCAGCGGCGACCAGAGTCCTTCGAGCAGATCGGGCCCACGCCGCAGCAATTGCAGGATTTCGCTCGCCTGCGCCAGGGGGGGCATCACCACCACCAGGGTGCTCGCAGGCTGACGGTCATGCCAGCACTGGGCCAAATACAGCGCTCGCAGCACCGTGTCCAGACCAGGAACGGCACCAAGAAATGGCCGTTCGGCGTCCGCCGGTTCCAGCTCGAGCAACGCTAGCCAGGGCGCCAGAACCGGAACCAACCCCTGCCAGATGGTGTCGGCCCAGGCGTCGGCGTCGTAACGCTGGATTGGTCGCTGACCATCGCGCATGGTCAGATCACAGGCCAGATCGACCAGAGCAACCGTGTGCCCCTGACGTTCACGGTGTTCAAGCACCGCCCGCGTCAGCTGCCGCCGCTGGGAGGCGGTATCGGCCACCACCAGCAACAACGGGGATGCCTCCATGGCCGATCTCACAGCGGGGCAGGCAACTCAAAGCTGCAGCAATCTGCCGTAGAATGCATCAAGTGCAAGACGTCATCATCGGTGTTTGAACTCGAAACCGTCCTGGCCTTCGGCGTGGGAGCCGGGCTTGTGGCATTGGCTCCGATGGTGCGTCGCCTGGGCAACCCCCAGTTGGGTGATTCGATGAATCATGTTGGCCGCTCCATGGCCAAGGGTGGCATCAAGGTTGGCGTCACCGTTGCCGGAGCTGCCGGCAACGCAGCCCGCAGCGTTGCCCGCCATGCAGCCGAGGCAGCCGAATCCCTTGGCGACCTGGTGGCCGAAGCCCGCACCGAACTGGATACCGCTGCCGTTGAAGTGCAGCCTGCCCCCAAGAAGGCTGCGTCGAGCCGAGCCAAAAAACAGGTGACCGTGACCGACGTGACCGTCGACTAGCGCGATCACCTCACGGCCCGTCCCCATCCATTCACTGCTCACCCCGCCCTTCTGGTCCGTGCTTGCTGAAGAGTCGCCCCGGCGGAGCCGCCCTGGCCGCGTTCACGTCTCAACCGATCGGCCGAGGCTTGTTTCGGTTCCCCACAGCAGGGAGAGTTCCTTCGAGGTTGACGAGGCAAAGACCCGCCTGGTCAGTGGGCTGATTCATGCCAGTGGCAGCAGGGTGCGTCTGCGCATTCATGCCGAGCCCTCCTGTCAACGCCAGCTGCGGCAGGTGCTGGAGTCCCAGCCCGAGGTCGCCCAAGTGCGGATCAACGGCCTGGCCTGCAGCTGCGTCCTGCAGTTCAGGGATGGGATGGCCGCTCCCGGTTCTGCCGAAGCTCTTGAGCAGTGGTTGCAGCAACTGCCCGTTGACCTGGAGGCTCCCGCCACCCTGGCTTCCACGGCAGGAGCCAGTTCAGCGGCTCCTGCTTCGGCGGCGTCCGGCAACGACGAAGACGACGAAGGCTTTGTCCCCTCGCGCGTGATATTGCCGGTCAGCTCCCTGGCCCTGGCGTTGCTGGCCGGCCCTCTGGCCCTGCCACCCCTGGCGGTCGCAGGCTTCATCCTGGTTTCGGCACACCTCAGTTTCAAGCGCGCCTGGGCGGGTCTGAAACAGGAACGGAAGATCAACGTCGACTTTCTCGACGCCCTGGCCGTGACCCTCCACAGCCTGGAGGGCTTCCTGGTGGGTCCAGCCCTGATGATCAGCATGATCGAGGGCGGCGAAGCGGTTCGCGACGCCACACAGCGCATCGCCCACTCGGCCAACACCGACCTGTTGGCAAGCCTGCAAGCCGATGTGCGTCGCCTGCGCAGCGATGGCACCGAAGAGGTCGTGCCCAGCACCGAGCTGGTGGCCGGTGACCGGGTGCTGTTCTTCCCAGGAGACAGCATCCCCGTCGACGGTGTGATCGACAGTGGTGAAGGCAGTTTTGACGTTGTCAAGCTGACCGGCGAATCGGTGCCCCGTCATGCGGTCGCCGGCGATGAGGTCCTGGCGGGCTTCATCCTGCTTGAAGGCTCTTTGGTGGTCGAAATCAGGGCGGTTGGCGATGACACCCGCATCGGTCAGATCACAGCCATGATCGAATCGGCGCCGGTTTATGACACCCGCGTCGGCAATTTTGCTGCCAAGATTGCCAATCGCTTTGTCATGCCGACCCTGCTGTTGGCCGGTGTTTCACTGTTGCTCAGTGCGGGCAATGTGGCCCAGGCCGCATCCCTGCTGATGTTCGATCTGGGCACGGGCCTGAGGGTGTCCGTTCCGACCGCGATCATGGCGGCCCTGACCCGCGCCGGATCCCAGGGTCTGTTGATCCGCAGTGGTCGTGCTCTTGAGCAATTGGTCGATATCGATGTCGTCGTCTTTGACAAAACCGGCACCCTGACCCAGGGGCACCCCTCGGTGGTGCATGTGGACGTGCTCCACCGCGACCTGCAGCTTGAGCGGCTGACCTGGCTGGCCACCACGGCCGAGCAGGGACTCAACCACCCAGTGGCCACGGCCATCGTTCAGTACGCCGAGAGCCAGGGTCTGGAGCCGGGCTCCTGCGACAGCTGGGACTACCGCATCGGCAAAGGCGTCAGCGCCGTCATCGAAGGACAGAGCGTGCTGATCGGCAACGCCAAGATCCTGCGCGATGAAGGCCTGGAGGCTCCAGAGCTTCATCCCGAACAGGCCTTGCGCTCATCGACACCGATCTACCTCGCCGTTGATGGCGTTGTGGCGGCCGTGTTCTACGCCGCTGATCAACTGCGACCCGACAGCCGTGATCTGGTGGCCGAACTGCATCGGCGCGGCATTCAAGCCCACATGCTGACCGGGGATGTGGCCAGCGTCGCCAATGCTGTGGCTGCCGAACTGGGCCTGCAGCCCGATGAAGTGCACGCCGAAGCCCTGCCGGATCAGAAGGCTGAACTGGTCAAACAACTGAGCGAACAGGGACACAAGGTGGCCTTCGTTGGCGATGGCATCAACGATTCGGCAGCACTGGCCTATGCCGATGTGTCGATCTCATTCGCATCGGGCAGTGACTTGGCCCGTGAAACCGCCGACATCGTGCTCACCAACGACAAGGTCTCGGGCCTGATCACCGCCCAGGATCTGGCGCGGCGAACCTTTGCTCTGGTCAAGCAGAACATCAGCATCGTTGGCGTGCCCAACCTGTCGGCCCTGGTGATCGGCACCTTTGTGCCGTTCAGCCCGATTGCAGCGGTGCTGCTCAACAACGGCTCCTGTCTGGTGGCTGCCGCCAATGCCTTGCGCACCCTGGGCTTCACCCCCAGCCCACTGCCCCCGGCAACCGCAGCCAA
>JBJOHB010000207.1:0-15189 GCA_046047915.1 Cyanobacteriota bacterium | reverse complement strand
TGTTCCGCTTGGTGTACTTCTTGGCAACGCTGACCACCAGGCGCAGGTTGGCGGCGACCATGCGCTCTTTGGCGCGGCGGCCGGCGGTGAAACGCTTGCGCAGCTGCTGGGGGCTCAGGCCGGCGGCAGCGGCCAGCTGCTCAGGGCTGGGCTTGGAGCCCCCGGCGCGCAGCTCCAGTTCGGCTTCTAGTTCTTCTAGGGAAACCAGCTCCTGCACCTGGCGGCCCAGGGTGATCTCCTGCTCGTGGGTCAGCAATGGCACGCGACCGATGTCGCGCAGGTAGCTGCGCACCAGGTCGCCATCGGGGGCGGGCGCAACGCGCCCCTGCTGGGAGGAAACGGCGGTAGCGACGACCACAGGGCCAATGCCTTGAAGATCTGTAAAGCCTAACCTGAAGAAGTGTGAACTCCTCTCATCTAGGGCCCGATCGCCCGCCTGAGCCTCAGCCGGCCCACTGCAGCAGCCAGGCCGCCAGGTTCAGGTAAATGAACACGCCGGCCACGTCGGTGGCTGTGGCGATGAAGGGCGCCGACATCAAGGCAGGGTCGAGCCCGATGCGGTCAAACAACAAGGGCAACGCCGCCCCCGCGGTTGCCGCCAGGGTGGTGATCGCCACCAGGGCCAGACCGGCGGCCCAGGCCACCAGCCAGTTGCCGTGGGAGACATAACCGGCCCAGGGCACCACGACCACCATCATCAGCAGCCCCAGCAACGCCCCGGCCAGGGCCTCCCGGGCGATCGCCAGGCCCGGGCCCAGGCTCTGAATGCGCTGGGTGCTGAGGCCGCGGATCACCACCGTCGAGCTTTGGGCACCGACATTGCCCCCCGTGCCGATCAACAGCGGAATGAACGCCGCCAGCACCACCACCTGCTTGAGCACCCCATCCATCGCCGCGATCACCGCGGCGGTGCCACTGTTGGCCAACAACAGCACCAGCAGCCAGACCACCCGGCGGCGCGCCACGGTGAACAGGTTGCTCTGGAAATAATCGTCCTCGTCGCCGGCCTGCACGGCACCGGCGGCGTACAGGTCACGGGTGGCCTCCTGCTCGATCACGTCGATCACGTCATCGACGGTGACGATGCCCACCAACCGCTGTTCCCGGTCCACCACCGGCACCGCCAGAAAGTCGTAACGCTGGATCGCCCGGGCGACTTCCTCCTGGTCGGTGTCGGTGCTGACGCTGACCACCTCGCGGGTCATGACATTGCCGATGCGGGCCTCGGGCTCGGCGGTGACCAGATCCCGCAACGACAGGATGCCGGTCAGATGCCGCGACGCATCGGTCACATACAGCGAATAGATCGTCTCGGTGTCCCGGGCCCGGCGCCGCACGATCTCGAGCGCCTGGGCCGCACTGTGAAATTCCTTGAGGTCGATGAATTCGGTGGTCATCAACCGCCCGGCGGTCTCGGCCTCGTAACCGAGCAGCTGAGCCGTCACCCGCCGTTCGGCCGGACTGAGCTGGGCCAACAGCCGGCGCACCACCTTGGCCGGCAGCTCGTCAAACAGGCGCACCCGGTCGTCGGGTGACATCTCTTCAACCAGTTCGAGCACCTCGCCGCTGCGCAGGCGCTCGAGCAGGGTCTGCTGCACCGCCGGATCGAGGTATTCGTAGACCTCGATCGCCTCGTCCTTGGGCAACAGGCGAAAGGCCAGGGCCTGCAGGGTGCGCGGCAGGCTGCCGATCGCCTCGGCCGAATCCACCTCCTGCACCGGCTGGAGCAGCAGTTTGGCGCCGTCGTAGTTGCCGGCTTCAAGCAGCGCCTCCAACTGCTGGGCCACCACTTCGGCCAGCACGACGCCATTGGTCTCGCTCATGGCCTGGCCTGCGTCAGCCTGAGTTTATGGGTCGTTAACGTCCGGGCCATAACCTGAGAGTCAGAAAACCGTTTCTCTATGGCATCCCTCTCGGTCAAGGACGTCAGCGTGCACGATGCCGGCGGCGAAGAGCGCCGCCTAGGGGACTGGGCCGGCCAGGTGCTGCTGATCGTGAACGTGGCCAGCCATTGCGGGTTCACCCGCCAGTACGCCGGCCTGCAGCAACTGCAGGAGGCCTACAGGCCGCAGGGGTTCGCCGTGCTGGGATTTCCCTGCAATGACTTCGGCGCCCAGGAGCCCGGCACATTGCCTGAGATCCAGCACTTCTGTACGACCAACTTCGGCGTCAACTTCGAGCTGTTCGAGAAGGTGCATGCCGCGGGCGCCAAAACCGAGCCCTACATCACCCTGACCCAGGCCGAACCGGCCGGCGATGTGGCCTGGAATTTCGAAAAATTCCTGATCGGTCGTGACAGCACCGTCCTGGCTCGCTTCAAGAGCGCCGTCGAACCGGAATCACGGGAACTGATCGACGCGATCGAGGCGGCCCTGGCCGCCTGAGGCTCAGCCGATCAACCAGCCGCGGCGGCCGCTGCCGGCCAGCTCGACCTGGAGCCAACGCTGGCCGCCGCCGGTGCACCAGCTGCGCAACACGCGCAGCGGCTCCCCTAAAGGAACCGCCGTGATTGACGGGGCCTGTTGCTGCGGGGCACAGCGCAAGACCAGGCGCGCCGGAGCCAGCAAGGGCTCCTGGGCAGCCTGGCGGCGACGCACTTCGGGTAGGCGACGGTCAGCCCCCCCGGCCGGCAATCCGGCGGGGGCGACCAGCGCAAAGCTCAACAGAGCAGCCCAGCGCCAGGACACCATCAGATGTCGAGCTGGGCGAGATCGAGTTCGGCGCTGTGGGTCTCGATGAACTCGCGGCGGGGAGCCACTTTGTCGCCCATCAGGATCGTGAAAATACGATCTGCCTCAAGTGCATCTTCAATTTCGACCCGTTTCATCGTGCGGGTGGTGGGATCCATCGTCGTTTCCCACAACTGTTGGGGCATCATTTCACCGAGACCCTTGAAGCGCTGAATCGTGTAATTGGCTTTCTCGCCAAAGCCATCGAGGGTCGATCTCAGATCGCTTTCGTTGTAGCAATAGGTGTGATTCTTACCCCGCTCAACCTTGTACAGGGGCGGGCAAGCGATGTAGATGTAGCCCCCTTCCACCAACGCTTTCTGATAGCGGTAGAAGAAAGTCAGCAGCAGGGTCCGGATGTGGGCGCCATCCACATCGGCGTCGGTCATGATGACGATGCGGTGATACCGCAGATTCTTTTCGTCGAAATCCTCACCCTTGATGCCAAGGCCCAGGGCCGTGATCAAGGCCTGAATCTCAGAATTCTTGTAGATCTTGGCGTCGTCAGTCTTCTCAATGTTGAGAATTTTGCCGCGCAACGGCAGGATCGCCTGGAAGCGGCGATCGCGGCCCTGCTTGGCTGAACCGCCGGCCGAATCACCCTCAACGATGTAGATCTCGGATTCCGAAGGGTCGCGTGAACTGCAGTCGGCCAACTTGCCGGGCAGGGTCGAGCTTTCGAGCACGCTCTTGCGGCGCACCAGCTCGCGGGCGCGGCGCGCGGCCTCGGCAGCATTGAAGGCCTGGATGGCCTTCTCAAGGATCAGATCGATGACCGACGGATTGAATTCCAGGAATTCACCCAGCGCCTCACCGACCAACGTGTCGACGATGCCGCGCACCTCGGTGTTGCCCAGCTTGGTCTTGGTCTGACCTTCGAATTCGGGCTCGGGCACCTTGACCGAGAGGACCGCGGTCAACCCCTCGCGAATGTTTTCACCGGCCAGATTGGAATCGGCCTCCTTACGCTTGCCGCGCTTTTTGGCAAAGGCATTGAGGGTGCGGGTGAGCACCGTCTTGAGACCTTCGATATGGGTGCCGCCGTCGACGGTTCTGATGTTGTTGGCAAAGCCGAGAATGCTGTCGGAGTAGGCATCGACACACCACTGCAGCGCCGCCTCGACCTGAACGCCCTCCTTCTCGGAATTGACATAGATGATGTCGGCATGCAGCGGATCCTTCTCCGCATTCATGTAGGCGACATATTCCTTGATGCCACCGACGTAGTGGTAGATCTCTTCGTGGGCCTCGCCGTCAGCATTGAGCGCCGCAGGCCGTTCATCACGGAACACGATCCTGACACCACCGTTGAGGTAGGCCAGTTCCCGCAAGCGCGATGACAGGGTCTGGTAATCGAACTCGATACCGATGCTGAAAATCTCGATATCAGGCTTGAAGCGGACCGAGGTGCCGGTGCGCTCCTCCTCACCGGACGGGGCCGGCACCGAAGCCAGGCTGCCGATCGGCTGGCCGCGCTCGAAGCGCTGGGTGTGCACCTGCTGCTGACGGTGCACGGTCACTTCGACCCACTCGCTCAGGGCGTTGACCACCGAGACGCCGACGCCATGCAGACCGCCGGACACCTTGTAACCACCAGCACCGAACTTGCCGCCGGCGTGCAACACGGTCAGCACCGTCTCGAGGGCGCTCTTGCCGGTGCGCGGGTGCACATCGGTGGGAATGCCACGCCCGTTGTCGGTGACGCTGCAGGACCCGTCGGCGTTCAGCACCACCAGGATGCTGTCGCAATGGCCGGCCAGGGCCTCGTCGACCGAATTGTCGACCACCTCATAGACAAGGTGGTGCAGGCCCCGCGGTCCGGTGGAGCCGATGTACATGCCCGGCCGCTTGCGCACCGGCTCCAGACCTTCCAGGACCTGGATCTGCTCGGCGCCGTAGGCAGCCTGAACTTTGCTGGCTTCGCTCATGCAGGTGGGGCTCCCCGGGTCAAGGGCACAGGACGGCAGGTCCCGGGGCGGGAATACGACGCCGGGAACCAGAGCTCCCTTCGCTAAAGAGCAATTTACCACCGGCGACCGGGATTGGCAGGCCCCAGGCCCCACCTGGAGGCCTCTGGGAACGATCCCGGCAGGGGGTTGCTATCACAGCCGTTCCGCCGGCCAGGCAACGGTCCCTGGGCAGAGTGGGACCCATGGCCCCGGACCCCGACCCCTTGCCCGACCATTGTCCACTGGTGATCGTGCTGCTGGGGCCCACGGCCAGCGGCAAGACCGACCTGGCGATCGCCCTGGCCCAGGCCCTGAACCTGGCGGTGCTCAACGTTGATTCCAGGCAGGTCTACCGGGGCATGGACGTGGGCACTGCCAAGCCGACGGCGGCCCAGCGGCAGACGGTGCGCCATGAACTGCTCGACCTGTGCGACCCCGATCAACCCCTCAACCTGCATGGGTTTTGCAACCTGGCCAGCGCGGCGGTGGCAGCCGAACACGGGCGTGCCCGCGGCGGCCTGCCGATGGCCCTGTTGGCAGGAGGCACGGGTCTGTATCTGAAAGCCCTAACCCAGGGCATGTCCCCACCGGCGGTCGCCCCCCAGCCAGAGCTGCGCCGGCAGCTGGATGCTCTGGGCCAACCCTGTTGTCACCAACTGCTGCGCCAGGCAGACCCGGCCGCCGCCGCCCGCATCGCCCCGGCCGACGCGGTGCGCACCCAACGGGCCCTGGAGGTGATCTATGGCACGGGCCAACCCCTGAGCGGCCAGCAAAGCAGCACCCCCCCGCCCTGGCGGGTGCTGGAGCTGGGGCTCAACCCAGCCAACCTGACGGCCCGGATCGAGCAGCGCACCCAGGTGCTCTACGCCGGTGGTCTGATCGAGGAGACCGAGGCCCTGGCGGGCCGCTTCGGGACGCAGCTGGAGCTGCTCAAGACCATCGGTTATGACGAAGCCCGGCGCCATCTGCAGTGTCAACTGAGCCGCGACGAGGCCATGGCCATCACCGCCCAGCGCACCCGTCAGTACGCCAAACGGCAGCGGACCTGGTTCCGGCGCCAGCACCAGCCCATCTGGCTGGACGGCACAGATTCGCAGCAACTGCTTCAGCAGGCCTTGAATGCGGTGGGGGGCGTCCTAGGGTGAGGTGTTCCTGTTTCAAACCCAACCAGGATCCCGACCGCCTGAATGCCTCCACGTCCCCGTTTTGACCGCCGTGCTCCCGTTCGGGAGCTGCCCAACATCAACGAGCGCATCAGCTACCCCAACCTGAGGGTGGTCGACGCCGACGGCAGTCAGCTGGGGGTGATCACGCGAGAAGCGGCGCTGGAAGTGGCCCGGGACCGGGAGCTCGACCTGGTGCTGGTCAGCGAGAAGGCCGACCCGCCGGTCTGCCGGATCATGGACTACGGCAAATACAAGTTCGAGCAGGAGAAAAAGGCCAAGGAAGCCAAGAAGAAGTCGCATCAGACCGAAGTCAAGGAGGTCAAGATGCGCTACAAGATCGACCAGCACGACTACGACGTTCGCATCGGTCAGGCCGTGCGCTTCCTCAAGGCCGGCGACAAGGTGAAGTGCACGGTCATCTTCCGCGGGCGTGAGATCCAGCACACCGCCCTGGCCGAAGTGCTGCTGATGCGCATGGCCAAGGACCTCGAGGAGAACGCCGAGATCCAGCAGCCGCCCAAGCGCGAGGGCCGCAACATGATCATGTTCCTGAGCCCCCGCAAGTTGGCTGCCGGCAAGGCCGCAGCAGGCGACGCCAAGCCCAAGGCCGCCCGCGAAACCAAAGACGGCAAAGAGCCCAGACCGATTCGGGTCGTGACCACGGGGTCAGCCGCCGGGGCCGCCGCCGCTGAGTGAGCGCAGGGCCTGCAGCAGGGTGCTCCAGCCGCGCTCGGCTGCGGCGGCGTGAAAGTCGGCTCGGGCCTCACACATGAAGCCATGGCCAGCTCCGGGCGCCAGCACCAGCTGGCGCCGGCGGCCGTCGCCCGTGGGCACCAGGGCGTCGGCGATCGCCTGCAACTCGTCAGGGGGCATCAACGGATCCTGATCGCCGCAGATGCACAGCAGATCGCCCGGGATCGCTGCCACCCGCGCCAGGGTCGGCGGACCGGCCCCGGGGCAGAAGCTGGAGACCCGCGCACCATAGAAGTCGCAGGTGAGGGCTACCTGGGGCAGGGTCGCCACCAGCATCGCCAGGTGCCCGCCAAAACAAAAGCCCACGCAGGCCACAGGCCGATGCTCCAGGCCCTGTTGCTGTTGCAACCAGGCGATGGCACGGCCGGCATCGGCCAGACAGCCCTGGGCGGTGACCTGATCGCGGTGCAGCCGCCCCTCGGCCAGTCCCGCCGCGTCGTAGTCCGCCTGCAGATCAGGGGCCGTGCGGGCAAAGATCGGCATCGCCAGAACCCCATAGCCGGCAGCGGCCAGGCGATCCGCCACCGAGCGCACCCAGGCATTGAGCCCGAACACCTCGGGCAGCAACAGCACGGCCCCCCTGGGCTGGCCAGGGGCCTCAGGCCGGGCCCACCAGCAGCGCAACGGCGGCTCGCCCGGGACAGGGGGCAGGGACAACCAACCGGCGGCGATCGACAGGGGGGTCGGCACGGCAGAACAGAGGATCAACCCGGCTGGGCCACAACGGCAATTGTCACCTGTGCCGGGGGTCCGTATGGTGGCCGGACGACCATCTGGCCCACTCCGGCGTGCGATTCCACATCCAGCAGGAAAGCGACATCCCGGCCTCAACCCAGCTGTACAACCAGATCTGCTTTGCCATCGCGGCCAGGCATTTTCCACCGGGTCACCGGCTGCCGAGTACCCGCCAGCTGGCGATGCAGACGGGCCTGCACCGCAACACGATCAGCAAGGTTTACCGGCAGCTCGAGACGGACGGTGTTGTTGAAGCGATGGCCGGCTCGGGCATCTACGTGCGCGATCAGCAGAATCCCCGCGAACTCAAGCCACCGCCGGGGCTGCGGCACAAGGCCATCCCCGACATCGACCGCGAGGTGCGCCAGAGCGTCGATGGCCTGCTGAACGCCGGTTGCACCCTGCAACAGGCCCGCGAGCTGATCACCCGCGAGATCGACTGGCGGCTGCGCTGCGGCGCCCGGGTGCTGGTCAGCACCCCCCGCGAAGACATCGGCGCTTCGCTGCTGATCGCCGAAGAGCTGACCCCGCACCTGGAGGTGCCGGTGGAGGTGGTGCCGATGGAGGAGCTCGAGGCCGTGCTCGACAGCGCCAACAACGGCACGGTGGTCACCAGCCGCTACTTTCTGCAACCGGTCGAGGAGATCGCCCGGCGCCACAGCGTGCGGGCCGTGCCGGTCGATCTCAATGATTTTCGCCACGAGCTCGACCTGCTCAAGGAGCTGCGCACCGGCAGCTGCGTGGGGCTGGTGAGCATCAGCCCGGGGATTCTGCGGGCGGCCGAGGTGATCCTGCACAGCATGCGCGGCAGCGACCTGCTGGTGATGACCGCCAATCCCGACACGGGCAGCCGGCTGCTGGCCCTGCTGCGGGCCGCCAGCCACGTGCTGTGCGACCGGCCCAGCCTGCCGCTGGTGGACCAGACCCTGCGGCAAAACCGGGCCCAATTGATGCGGCTGCCGGTGGTGCATTGCGCCCAGAGTTATCTGGGCACGGCCACGATCGATCTGTTGCGCAAGGAAATCGGCCTGCTGGGCGCCTGAGCCTGCGTAGGCTCGGCCCATGCTGGACAGCATTCGGGCCGACCTGGCGATCATCCGCGAGCGTGACCCCGCCGCCCGGGGCAGGCTCGAGATTCTGCTCTGCTATCCGGGCTTTCACGCCCTGGTGCTGCACCGCCTCAGCCATCGGCTGTGGCGCCTGGGTCTGCCACTGCTGCCGCGGCTGCTGAGCCAGATCGGACGCAGCCTGACCGGCGTCGAGATCCACCCTGGGGCCCGGATCGGCCAGGGGGTGTTCATCGACCACGGCATGGGCGTGGTCGTGGGCGAAACGGCGGTGATCGGCAACAACTGCCTGCTCTACCAGGGGGTCACCCTGGGGGGGACCGGCAAAGCGACCGGCAAGCGCCATCCGACGTTGCACGACAACGTCGTGGTGGGGGCCGGGGCCAAGGTCCTGGGCGCGATCACGGTCGGCAGCAACACCCGCATCGGCGCGGGGTCGGTGGTGCTGCGCGATGTGGCCCCCGACAGCACGGTGGTGGGCATCCCCGGACGGGTCGTCCACCAGTCAGGGGTGCGCATCGATCCCCTGGCCCACTCGGCCCTACCGGATGCCGAAGCCAACGTGATCCGCAACCTGATGGAGCGGATCGACGCCCTCGAGGGCGAACTGACCCGCACCCAGGCGTGCCTGCGCCAACTGGCCGCCGGCCGGCCCCTGAGCGAGCCCTGCGCAGGAGCGGCCCAGAACCTCAAGGACCGGGAGATCCTGGAATTTCTGGGCGAATGATCGGCAGGATCAGCCCCAGCCCAGGAGCCACCCCTCAGGCGAGGGTACCCGCCTCTTCGGTCGCCTGAACGCGGGGCTGGAACATGAACATCGAGTAGATCACGTTGCGGCGCATCTGCGTCATCATCTCGAGGAACATGTCGTAGCCCTCGTTCTTGTATTCGATCAGCGGATCTTTCTGGCCATAACCACGCAGGCCGACGGATTCGCGCAACGCATCCATCGCCTGCAGGTGTTCACGCCACAGGGTGTCGATCTGCTGCAGAATGAAGAAGCGCTCAGCTTGACGCATCAGGCCCGGGCTGACCTGTTCGATCTGACCCTCTTTGATGTCGTAGGCATTGCGCATCTGCTCCTGCAGGAAGGCCTTGAGCTCATCGAACTGAAGTCCTTCCAACTGCTGGGGAGTTAGATCTTCGAGCAGGTAGATGAATTCCTTGACCTTGTCCACGACACTGGTCATGTCGTTCTCTTCAGGCGGCAGATCGGGATTCACATAGGCCTCGACGATGTCATCGATCGTGCGCTCGCCATAGCCCAGAACCTGCAGCTTGAGGTCGCGGCCCTCAAGCACCCGGCGACGCTCGGCGTAGACGGCCTTGCGCTGGTTGCTCATCACCTCGTCGTATTCGAACACCTGCTTGCGGATGTCGAAGTAATAGGTCTCGACCTTCTTCTGGGCCCCCTCCAGCGAGCGGTTGAGCATCCGCGACTCGATCGGCATGTCTTCCTCAACCCGGAAGGCATTCATCAGGCCAGCAACGCGGTCACCACCAAAAATGCGCAGCAGGTTGTCCTCGAGTGACAAAAAGAAGCGGGTGCTGCCCGGATCACCCTGACGGCCGGCACGGCCGCGCAGCTGGTTGTCGATCCGGCGGGACTCATGGCGCTCGGTGCCGATCACGTGCAACCCGCCGGCCTCGCGCACCTGCAGCCCCTCGGGCTGCACGACGCTGTCGTATTCGGCCTTGATCAGGGCCATGGTGTTGCGCAGGACCAGGACCTGGTCGTCATCGGTCGGCCCCTTTTCGGCGGCCTGGGTGAGCCGCTCCTCGAGCTCGAGCACCGTCAGCGCGCGATCGCCCCAGGCCGAGACCAGATCGCGGGCCAGACGGGCTAGGGCTTCATCCGCCTCTGGGGTGAGCTGGCAGGGATAGAGGCTGCCGATCGCCCGCGCTTCGCTAGGGGCTCTGAACGGGGCAGCGGCATCAGCGCTGCCGCCGGCAAAGCCACCACCGCCCGCCGAGCGCTGCAGGGGCACAGGCGGACGGTGGCCCTCTTCGGGGCGCACCAGGCGGGGCAACAACACCTCTCGCACCTTGAGGCGGGCCATGTAGTCGCTGTTGCCGCCCAAGATGATGTCGGTGCCGCGGCCGGCCATGTTGGTGGCGATCGTCACCGCCCCGGCCCGCCCGGCCTGGGCAATGATCTCGGCCTCGCGCTCGACGTTCTCGGGCTTGGCATTGAGCAGGTTGTGGGGAATCTGCTGCTCGGCGAGCAGGGCCGACAGCAGCTCCGATTTCTCCACACTGGTGGTGCCCACCAGAACCGGACGGCCCTGCTGATGAACGCCGGCGATCTCGGTGGCGACGGCCTGCCATTTGGCCGGCTCGGTCTTGTAAACCTGATCGGTCCAGTCGGCCCGCTGGCTGGGCCGGTTGGTGGGCACCTGGGTGACTTCGAGCTTGTAGGTCTTCTCGAACTCCACCTCTTCGGTCTTGGCCGTGCCGGTCATGCCCGACAGGCGCTCGTACAGCAAGAAGAAATTCTGGTAAGTGATGCTGGCCAGGGTCTGGGTCTCGGGCTGGATCGGCACCTGTTCCTTGGCCTCGATCGCCTGGTGCAGGCCGTCGCTCCAGCGGCGACCAGGCATCACGCGGCCGGTGCCCTCGTCGACGATGACGACGTCGTTGTTGCGGACGATGTAGCTGACATCCTTGATGAACAACTCCTTAGCCTTGAGGGCGTTGTTAATGAAGTGGGCCCAGGGATCGGCCGGGTTGAACAAATCCTGAACGCCGAGCATCTCCTCAGCCTTGGCGTAGCCCTCATCGGTCAACGTGACGTTGCGCTGCTTCTCGTCAACCTCATAGTCGCCCTCGGGGTCGATGCCGTCCTTGCCCATCTCGGCGGCGCGCACAAGCGCCTGGGCGACCTGATTGGCACGCTCGTACTTCTCTTGGGGACGCTCCACCTGACCGGAAATGATCAACGGGGTTCTGGCCTCATCGATCAGGATCGAGTCCACCTCGTCGATGACGCAGAAATAGGAATCCCGCTGCACCACATCGGCGATGTCGGTCGCCATGTTGTCGCGCAGGTAATCAAAACCCAGCTCTGAGTTGGTGGCGTACGTAATATCGCAGGCGTAGTTGCGGCGCCGTTCGGCAGGGGCCATGTCCTGCTGAATCAGGCCAACGCTGAGACCCAGGAAACGATGGACCTGGCCCATCATTTCGGCGTCGCGACGCGCCAGGTAATCGTTGACCGTGACGACGTGCACACCGCGCCCCGTGAGGGCGTTGAGATAGGCCGGCAGGGTGGAGACCAGGGTCTTGCCTTCGCCGGTCTTCATCTCAGCGATCTGGCCGTCGTGAAGCACCATGCCGCCGATCAGCTGGACGTCAAAATGGCGCATGCCCAGCACCCGCTTGCTGGCCTCACGCACCACGGCAAAGGCCTGGGGCAGCAACTCATCGAGCAGCTGACGCTGTCGCTGGGGATTGCCCGCGGCCGGCTCCAGCTTCTGGCGAAATTCAACGGTCAGAGCGCGCAGCTCGTCATCGCTGAGGGCGGCCACCTCCTCCTCCAACAGATTGATGTCGGAGACCAGGGGCTGATACCGCTGCAGCTTGCGGGCATTGGGATCACCCAGCAACAGCTTGAGCATCGATCGGCCACCATCCAGTGCGGTCACCCTACCACTGCAAAACCGGCATCAGAGCCCCTAAAAGCTTGCTGCCACAGGGGTTTTGCTGCAGCCATGGCACCGCCTGCGGGGCCGCCGGGCCAAACGCGAGGATTGGTTGATGCAGAGCGTTGCGCCGATCCAGCTGATCCGCCACCGCAGCGGTGCACCGGGACTGCGCCTGGGCCTGGGTCCGGGCCTGCGGCCCGTGGGGGCGCTGGATCAGCTGCAGGCGCTGCTGGACCGCAACAGCTTCTGGGCCCAGGGCCGCAGCCACGCCGCCCTGAAGGCCATGCTGCGCGGCAGCGCCGCCGCCGTCAGCGTCTGGCAGGGCCGGCAGCTGGTGGGGTTCGGCCGGGCCAGCAGCGACAGCCTGTTCAGGGCCGTGCTGTGGGACGTGGTCGTTGCCGAGCAGCACCAGGGTCGCGGGCTGGGGCGGCGCCTCGTCGCAGCCCTGCTGGAGCATCCCCAGCTTCGTCAGGTCGAGCGGGTTTATCTGATGACGAGCAACAGCTCAGGCTTTTACCAACAACTGGGGTTCACAACCGTCAGCAGCCAGAACCTGATGCTGAAAGACAATCAAATAAGCGGATGAAGAGATTCGAACTCTCGACCCTCTCCTTGGCAAGGAGATGCTCTACCACTGAGCTACATCCGCGTGACGGCCTTCGCGCCGACCCGCCCAGCATGCACCACGGGGGTGCCCCCGGTCAAACCAGGCCCAGCCGCTGCCCCCCATAGGCCGCACGCTGCTGCACCGTGCGGCACCACGCGGTCTGATCGAGGTACCAATCAACGGTCTGCGCCAACCCCTCGGCAAAGCCATGGCGCGGCCGCCAGCCCAGCTCGCTGGCGATGCGGGTCGGGTCGATCCCATAGCGGCGGTCATGGCCGGGACGGTCGCTAACGCTGGTGATCAGACGGCTGTGGGGTGCGCCCTGGGGCAGGCGCTGATCCAGCAGGGCACAGATCGCCTCCACCACCTGCCGGTTGCTGCGCTCGCTGGGGGTGGCCGGGTCGATCGAGCCGCCGACGCAGTAGCTACGGCCCAGCTGGCCGCGGGTGGCCGCCAACAGCAGGGCATCGACGTGATCCTCGACGAACAACCAGTCGCGCACATTGGCCCCGTCGCCATAGAGCGGAATCGGTTCGCCGGCCAAGGCCTTGAGAATCACCACCGGAATCAGCTTCTCGGGGAACTGCCAGGGGCCGTAGTTGTTGGAGCAGTTGGTGAGCACCACCGGCAGGCCATAGGTGTGGTGCCAGGCCCGCACCAGGTGGTCGCTGGCGGCCTTGCTGGCCGAATAGGGACTGCGGGGGTCGTAAGGGGTCGTTTCCGAAAACCGTCCCTCGGGGCCGAGGCTGCCAAACACCTCATCGGTGGAGATGTGCAGCATCCGAAAGGCCGGTTGCCGCTCAGGGCTCAACCGCTGCCAGTGATCCCGCACCGCCTGCAGCAGCTGAAAGGTGCCGAGCACATTGCTCTCCAGAAAGGCGGCGGGACCTTCGATCGAACGGTCCACATGGCTTTCGGCAGCCAGGTGCAGCACCAGGTCGGGGTCGGCGGCGGCCACGGCGGCGGCGGTCGCCGCGGCATCAGCCAGATCCACCTGCAGGAAGCGGTGGCGCGGATGCTCGCCAATGCTGGTCAGATCGCTGGCGTAGCCCAACTTGTCGAGGTTGAACACCAACGCCTCGCTGGTCTGCAGCAGGCGGCGCACCACCGCCCCGCCGATGAAACCGGCGCCGCCGGTCACCAGCACCCGCGTACGTCCCGCCAGCAGCTCGCCCGCCGAGGGCATCGGTGCGGTCATCGGTCGTTCGGCGCAGTCCACGGGCTGAGCGTATTCACAGCTGGGCCAACAGCTGCCCCAGGGCTTGGCGCCAATGGGTCGGCTCCAGCCCCAGCTGGGCGCGGCTGCCGCTGCACTCCAGCAGCGAATAGCTGGGCCGGCGCGCCGGCGTGGGGAACTCGGCAGTGGTGATCGGTCTGACGGCAGCAGGCTGCTCAAGCAGCCCCAGCTGTTGCCCCAGCTCGCCGACGGCGACGGCAACGTCGTACCAGCTGGCGGCACCGGCATCGCTCCAGTGCAGCACCGGCGCCGCCAGGCCCACCTGCAGTACCCGCCAGCAGGCGGCCGCCAGGGTGTGGGTGCTGGTGGGGCCGCCCACCTGGTCAGCCACCACCGCCAGGGGCTGGCCCGCCGCGCCGCGTTCGCGGTGCAGCCGCAGCATCGTCAGCGCAAAGTTGCGCCCCACCGGGCCCATCACCCAGCTGGTGCGCACGATCACGCCGCGGCCGCCATCGCCCAGCAGCTGTTCAACCGCCAGCTCGCCGGCCGCCTTGCTGGCGCCGTAGACCCCCAGGGGATCGCGGGCCTGCTCGGGGCGGTAGGGCGTGCCCTGGTTGCCGTTGAACACAAAATCGGTGCTGAGCTGCAACAGGCGGCCGCCGGTCTGCAGCAGGGCCTCGGCCAACGCCCGCGGGGCGCCGCCATTGACCGCCTGGGCCAGCTCGGGCTCGCTTTCGGCCCGGTCGACGGCGGTATAGGCGCCGCTGTTGAGCACCCAATCAGGCCGCAGATCCAGCACCGCCTGACGACAGGCCTGGGGATCGGCCAGATCGAGCGGCAGCAAGCCGGTGCCACCGACGCGGCTGGTGGCGACCAGCTGGACCCCCTGAGGCAGCTGGCGCTGCAGCTCCTGGCCCAGCTGGCCGGCGCCGCCGGTGAGCAGAACGATCACAGCCGTGGTTGCAACAGCTCACCAGCATCGACCAGCAGGGGGGCCTGGGCATCCTTGGGCGACAGCAGTGGCCGGGCCCCGGCCAGGCGGGCCAGGGGCCAGTCGATCGCCAGCGCTGGGTCGTCCCAGCGCAGCGCGCGCTCGCTGGCGCGGTCCCAAAAGGCGGTGGTCCGGTACAGCATCTCGGCCGTCTCCGACAGGCAGAGAAAACCATGGGCGAACCCGGCCGGCAGCCACAGCTGCAGGCGGTTGGCCGCACTTAGAACCACGCCGATCCAGCGGCCATGGGTGGCCGAACCGGGCCGCAGATCGACGGCCACATCAAAGATCTCGCCCTGGATGCAGCGCACCAGCTTGGCCTGGGCATGGGGCGGCAGCTGATAGTGCAGGCCCCGCAGCACCCCGCGCCG
>JBJOHB010000206.1:0-16624 GCA_046047915.1 Cyanobacteriota bacterium | reverse complement strand
GGCCTCGCGATCTCGATCGAGGCCATGGCCACCCAGGGGGACAAGATCCTCGATGTGGCTTTGGCCAAGATCGGCGACAAAGGGCTCTTTACCAAAGAGCTCGAGGCCCAGATGCTGGTGGACCGGGCCGACATTGCCGTCCACAGCCTCAAGGACCTGCCCACCAACCTGCCCGAGGGGCTGATGCTGGGCTGCATCACCGAGCGCGAGGACCCGGCTGATGCCCTGGTGGTGCACGCCAAGCACAAGGACAAGTCGCTGGCCACCCTGCCCGAAGGGGCGGTGGTCGGCACCAGCTCGCTGCGCCGCCTGGCCCAGCTGCGGCACCACTTTCCTCACCTGACCTTCAAGGACGTGCGCGGCAACGTGATCACCCGCCTTGAAAAACTCGATGCCGGCGACTTTGATTGCCTGATCCTGGCGGCGGCCGGGCTGGGACGGCTGGGCCTGGGCGATCGCATCCATGAACTGATCGACCCCAGCATCTCGCTGCATGCCGTGGGCCAGGGCGCCCTGGGCATTGAATGCCGCGACGGCGACGCTGCCGTGCTGGCCCAGATCAAGGTGCTGGAGCACACCCCGACGGCGCAGCGCTGCCTGGCCGAACGGGCCTTCCTGCGGGAGCTGGAAGGGGGTTGTCAGGTGCCGATCGGCGTCAACAGCTGCTTTGAAGGGGACGAGCTGGTGCTCACCGGCATGGTGGCCAGCCTCGATGGGGTGCGGCTGATTCGCGACACCTGCCAGGGTCCTAAGACGGATCCAGAAGCGATCGGCATCGCCCTGGCCCACAAGCTCAGAGCGCAGGGGGCTGGGGAGATCCTGGAGGAGATCTTTGCAGCCGTTCGCCCCGAAGCCTGACGCCGAGCTGCAAACGGCCCCAGTCCAGTGGAGTCTGCTGGCCTGGGCCGCCCTGGTGGGCGTGGTCACGGGGTTGGCCGTGGTCGGTTTCCACGCCCTCTACACCCGCATCAACGGCACCCTGTTCGGCCCGTTTGTCGAAGCGCTGCTGCGCATTGGGCACAGCCCCCTGCATCCGCTAGAGCTACCCGCTCCTGCACCGCCGCCACCGCCGCCGGCAGCCGGAACACCGCTCGAGGCCCTGCTCCACATCGGCCTGGGTGGGCTTGGCATGGTGCCACCACCGCCGCCGCCGGTCGAACCGCCGCCGTTGCCCAGCCTGCAGGTGCCCGACTGGCTGCGGCTGTGGCCGGTGCTGGTGGTCCCGACCCTGGGGGGAGCCATCGTCGGCATCCTGCGGCGCTGGCTCGGCGAGATCGGACCTGGTCTGCCGAGCCTGATGGCCATGGCCGATGGCCAGATTGACGCCGCCCCAACGTTGCCCTGGTTGCGCCTGTTGGCCGCCTCGGTCAGCTTGGGCAGCGGCGCCTCCCTGGGTCCGGAAGGCCCCAGTGTGGAAGCGGGGGGCAATCTGGGCCTGTGGCTGGCCCTGCGGGGCAAGCTGACACCGCAAAGTCAGAAGGCCTTGGTGGCGGCCGGGGTGGCGGCGGGCCTGGCAGCCGGGTTCAAGGCACCGATCGCCGGGGTGTTCTTTGCCTTTGAAGGCAGCTTTAGCGGCCTGGGCGGGCGCCCCAGCCTGCGGGCCGTGCTAGTGGCGGCAATCAGCGCCACCCTGGTGGTTCAGGTGGGCCTGGGGGACACCCCGATCCTGCGGCTGCCCGCCTACGACGTGCGCTCCCTCTGGGAGCTGCCCCTGTACCTGGTGCTGGGGGTGCTGGCCAGCCTGATGTCTTGGGCGCTGATCCGGCTGTTGGAGCTGGGCCGCAGCCCCCGGCTTCAGCAGGTCCTCAAGCAACTGCCCGCCGGCCTGCCCACGGCTGCTGGCGGCCTGGCGGTGGGCCTGATCGCGCTCGAATTCCCCCAGGTGCTGGGGGTGGGCTACGACACCATCGAAGCGCTGCTAGGCAGCGCCGGCGGGATCCCGCTGCTGACCCTGCTGCTGCTGCTGGGGGCCAAGCTGATGGCCACCGGCCTCAGCAACGCCCTGGGCTTTGTGGGGGGAGGCTTTGCCCCGTCGTTGGTGCTGGGGGCGGTGTTGGGCAACTGCTACGGCCAGTTGCTGGGTGAAAGCGGCCTGCACCTGGCGGTGGCCGCCCCACCCGCCTACGCCATGGTGGGCATGGCGGCGGTGCTGGCCGGCAGCGCCAGGGCTCCGCTGACGGCCCTGTTGCTGCTGTTCGAGCTGACCCATGACATTCGCATCGTGCTGCCGCTGATGGCGGCCGCCGGCCTGAGCGCGGGTCTGGTCGAGCGCTGGCACGGTCTGCATGATCCCGGCCTGCTGGGGCCTGACCCCGAGGAGGAACAGCGCCGCGGCCAACTGGCCGCGCTGGCGATCAACGAAGCGCTTGAACCCGAGGCGCCCCTGGTGCTGGAAGCCAGCACCGCCGCTGCCGAAGCCCTGGCTGCCCTGGTGGCCGCCCATGGCCACTGCCTGCTGCTGGTCGAGGGGCCCTGGGTGAGCGGTCTGGTGACCCTGGGCGACCTGCAGCGCTGCATCGGCCGCGGGCTGCAGACCCAAGGATCAGCACCAGTGTTGCGGGACTGCCTGCGCACCGATCTGATCTGGCTGCCAGCCAGCGCCCGGCTGACCGAACTGGAGGATCAGCTGCAGACCCACCACTTGCGGCAGGTGCCGGTGTTTGCCGTGCCCGCCGAGATCGCGGCCTCGCTGCCCCATGGTCTGCCCCAACAGGGGCTGCCCATCGAGGCTCTGAGCGGAATCGCCAGCCGGGATGGCATGGCACGGGCCTTGGCACGGGCCAAGCTCAACCGCGATGCAGGCGTGGCCTGGGAAGATCCGATCCTGGCCCGTCAGTCAAGCTGAAGAGAAGGGCCCTGAAAATGATCGACGAGGGCTTGGCCGGCCGGATCAACACCGCGCAAGCGCTCAAGAATGGTCTGCAGGTCCTGGTCCGACAGTTCACCGTCGCAGCGCCACTTGAGGGCCGTGGGCTGGCTTCCCCGCAGGCAGCCGGCGTCCGGACTGGGTGTGGGGAACGGGGCAGGACTCACAGATGACCGATGACTGAGACGACACCTTAAAGATCAAAGCGGCCATCGACAGGCGATGGCCGCAGATCTGCAGATTCTCTTTGGAGTCTTCAGTTCACCAGCTTGGCGTCGATCGTCTGCAGGTAACGCTGTTCACATTCCTTGATGATGCGCACCGCCTCGCTGGCATCGAGGAATCCATTGACCTTGCAGGTGCCGGGCTTCTTCAGATCCTTGTAATGCTCCCAGTAGTACTGGGTCTCTTTGAGCCAGTGATCACCCAGCTGGGTGTAGCTGGTGATGTGATCCATGCGCTTGTCGTCGGCCAACACGGCAATCACCTTGTCGTCGACCTCACCACCATCGTCAAAGGTCATGATGCCGATGATGCGGGCCTCAACCAGCGATCCGGGGATCAGCGGTTCGGTGACACCAACGATTTCAATATCGAGAGGGTCGCCATCCTCATCCCAGGTGCGGGGGATGCAGCCGTAGGCAAAGGGATAGGCCAACGACGAATAGCCGACGCGATCGAGCTTGAGATGACCGGTTTCGGTGATCAGCTCGTATTTGTTAATCGTCATCGAATTGAGCTCGACGATCGCGTTCAACCGCAGCTCAGCCTCATCGGCAAAGGCCGGCAGCACATGCAGCAGGTTCAGCATGGTGCGGCTGGGGGCGTGGTCGATGTTCGCCATGGGGCGCGTGGCACGGGCAGAGCGCCGGCATCTTAGGGAGGTGAACAGATCTGCAGCCCCGGCACAGCGGCCCTCGGCCGCCACGCTGTTCCGCAAACCACTGATCCAGAAGCGGATTGCGCCACGCCAGCGGGCTCGATCGCACCGGCGTAAGGGCACCACACCGGTCTTGGGTCGTGGTGCACCTCCACCTCGGACCCCTCAAAGCGACAGGCAACCGGAAGACCCACAGCCTGAAGGCGCACAGCCTGACTGCGGCCATCTGGTCAGGACCGGTCTAGACCAGTGCTTCGACCTTGTCCCTCAGGTAGGCCAAAAAAGGCTGGGGGCTCAGCGGCCGACCCGTGACCTGCTCCACCAGCTGCTCGGCGTTGACAGACCGGCCCAGGGGCCAGACGTGATGGGCCAGCCACGTCCGCAGGCTGGCCTCGTCGCCAGCAGCCACCAGGGCCTCAAGGGAGCCATGGGTCTGTTCGAGGGTCTCGCAGAGCTGGGCACTGATCAGGTGCCCCAGGGCGTAGGACGGGAAGTAGCCGAACAACCCCTCGGCCCAGTGGATGTCCTGCAGGCAGCCCTGGGCGTCGGTCGGAGGCTGCAGACCGAGAAGGTCCTGCATCCGCCGGTTCCACTGCTGCGGCAAGTCCTCGACAGGCATGTCCTGCTCGAGCAAAGCCAGTTCGAGCTCAAACCGCAACACGATGTGCAGGCCATAGCTGAGCTCATCGGCCTCCACCCGAATCAGGCCGGGGGTCAGGGGATTGAGGGAGCGCCAGAAACCGAAGGCACCGCCCCAGGGGTCGGCAGCCAGGCCAGCGCAAAAGCGGGGATGCCAGCGCTCGGCAAAGGCGCGGCTTCGGCCCACCCGGCACTCCCAGAACAGCGACTGGGACTCGTGCACCCCCATCGAGGTGGCCTCTCCCAGGGGCCAGGGAAAGTAGTGGTCGCCCGAGCGGGGCAATCCCTGCTCATACAGCGAATGGCCCCATTCATGGGCCGTGGCCAGAAAGGCCGACAGCGGCTGGCCCGGCACGACCCGGGTGGTGATGCGGAAATCCTGAGGGCCCACCGTGCAGGAAAACGGATGGGCCGAGCGCGAGCGTTGGCATTGCTGTGGGTCGTAGCCCCAGCTGTCGAGCAGCTCGGTGCAGAGCTGCTCCTGCAGCTGTTCAGGCAGTGCCACCGGCTGAGCCGGATCCGGGACGGCGCCGGGTCCGACTCCGGCAACTGCGGCCTGCTCCAGCAGCGCGGGCAGCTCAGCCTTGAGCGGCGCAAACAGCTGCTCGAGCCACGCCTTGCTGACATCGGGCTCGAACGGCTGGGCCAGCACCTCCCAGGGGCTGCGGGCCACCGGTTCGGCGTCGGCCAGTTGGCTGGCCTGCTGGCGACGCAGGCTGATCAGCTCGCCCAGGGCCGGGGCAAAGGCGGCAAAGTCATTGCGGGCACGGGCGTCCTGCCAGACCGCATTGCCGCGGGACTGGGCCCGGGCCAGGGCGCTCACCAGGGCTGGATCGAGGCAGCGCTGCCGTTCGAGCTCCAGACGCAACAGCTGCAGGTTGCGGCGGCGCTCGGGCGGCGCATCGGCCTCGAGCTCGGCCTCGGCCGCTGCCACCAGCTCGGCATAGGCGCTGCTGCTCTGGCGCTCGTGCAACTGCCCCGCCAACAAGGCCAACTGCTCACCGCGCCAAGCGGCGCCGGCGGCTGGCATCACCGTGTTCTGGTCGTAATACAGCGCACTGCTGATCGAACCCAGCAGCCGGGTCTGATGCAGGTGCTGGTGCAGGGCATCGGCAGCCGCTGTCATGGGCTCCATGGCGAGCAAACAACTGTGGCGCCAGCATGGCGAACGGCAGCAGGCCCAGGGGCTGACCCCGCTGGAAGGGCCCATCGGCACCCTTTAGCCTCCAATGAACTTTGATGAGCCATGGCCAGACTTCTCAGCCTCAGCTGCCTGGTGGCGGCAAGCGCCATCGGTGGGCTGATGCCTGCTGCACGCGCCCAAAGCCTGATGGACCAGGCGATTTACAGCCGCTGTTCAGCAGCGATGGCGTCTGACTTTCAAAAAGCCGGCAAAACCCCTGCGCCGGGACTGGTCGAGAACACCTGCAACTGCGTCGTCCAACAGATCAACACCACCCACAACATCGACCTGGCCAAAACCATCTGCAGCAAGCAGGCCGTGAATCAGTCGGGCAGCTGAGCGCGCTGCATCGCCCCGCGTAGCAGCTGCTGTTGGGTGTCGCGGTAGACCAGCGAAGCCTCCTCGGCCGAGGAGGCAATGCAGGTCATGCCCAACTTGCCGTATTCGGATAGACAGCCCAGCAGGTGAAAGACACTGCCGCGCAGGCGAGCCGGATCAAAATGCAGGCCTGCCTCGGCCACGATGTCGATCAGATCGACCGGCAGCAGGCCCCGCAGACCGGGATCGACCAGGTTGTCCGTGGCCTCATAAAAGAGGGGTGCACCCGTGGGTGTGGAGTACAGACCGGTGTCGGGATCCAGGCGCCCCGCCGTGATCGCGCTGAGGGCCAGGTAGGGGTGGGTGGTTCCTCCCTGCCGCAGATTGACTTCTATCGCCTGCAGATCCCAACGATCGCCAAAGCGGCGGGCGATGAAGTCAACGGCATACCGCTCAAGGGCCCCTTCCGCAGCCAGAGCCTCGCCCACCGCCTGCCCATGGGCCATCAGCTCGCGCCGGTAACCGCCCTCACAGGGAAATCGGCAGCCCTGGTAGGTCTGGCCGCTGGGCCCGCCGAGCACCTGCTCGTGGGTCGAGAGCAGCTCCACCCGCGCTGCAGCTCCGGGCGCCGGCGGATGAATCGTGCCTTGCACGCTGGGTGACCTGGTGGCGTCACCACCTTCGACCCAGGCCTCGACCAGGGCCCCCTGCCGGCTCAGTTGGCTCTGCCAGTCCGGTGCGGGCATGGCCAGGTCGGCCAGGGCCAGCCGCAGGCAGCGGCGGCGATCGGCAGCGCTGCGGTCGGCCAATTGCAAAGGCGCCAAGGCCAGCGGGGCATTGCCCTCCCCACTGAAGCCTTCGTTCAGCTTGACCACACAACGGCCCAGATGGGGATGGGCCTCCCACAGCTCGGCGATCGCCTCGACCAGGTCCTCGGTGTTGAACACCAGGGGCGACCCCGGCGGATGGGGCACGCCACAACGGGCAAACAGCTCCCGACTGCCGGCCTTGCTGCCCCAGTGACCCAGCGCTGGGTCGGTGCCCAGCAGAGGGATCTGCAGCCGCTCGGACAGCTGTTTCTCAAGCTCGGTGACAACAAAGCAACTGATGAAGCTGCGGCCGGGCCGCAGCAGATCGGCGATCCGGCTCAACAGGGCGGGGCGCTCGAGCAGCTTGGCGGTCAGGGGCCGATTGGAGGCATCGTCGCTGTCGAGCAGATGCAAGCGGCGGCGGGCATGGGATGCCGGCACCCCGGGCAGCAGTTCGAGCACGGCGTCAACCACCAGCTCAGCCAGGGGCTTGCTGGTGACATAAACCATGCGCACCCCGGGATCCCGCAGGCGAATCAGCGAGAACAGCTGCCGCTCTTCGTAGTGGTGGGCTGCTTGGATCTGGGCCATCTGGCCCTGCTCGAGCGTGAGCGAGGGCACCATCAACACGTCGACATCGGGGCCCTGGGCACAGGTGACCTGTCCCCAGTCGGGCTGCAGATCAGCCTGAAGCTCGCGAAACGAACGCTTGCCTGCCCTGCTGCCAGCGATCTGCGCCATCAACCGTCCACCGGTGACCGTATTCAAAGCCAGCCTTACCTCCCATCTGCACCCGCTGTGCCGCGCCCTGCACCACGCCCCTGAGGCTGGCGCCGGCAGGCTGGAGACAGACCGGGCATCACCATGCGAGACCCGCAACTGGAGCGCATCAACAACAGGATCGAGAACCTGCTCGATGACCTCTTGGTGCTCAAAGGACTGGAGCGTTCAGGCTCCGATGTCAGCGCCTACATTCAGTCGGTGTCCCGGGAACTGCAGCAGCTCAACCAACACAAACAGGGGCAGGAGGGCATTCAGAGCCAGTGAAGTTGCATCGGCACCGATTGCTCGAGGCTGCGCTTCACCGGGCAACCCTCGCCGGCCCGTTGCAGCAGCTGCCGCTGCTCGGCTGTCAGCTCGGCTGGCAGGTTGACCCAGACCTCCAGCAGAGCGATTTTGCGGATGCCGCTGGCGGTCATCGTCTTCTCGACCCGGGCCGTGGTGCCGTCGATCACCCAGCCGTGACGGTCAGCGACGATGCCCATGATCGTAAGGATGCAGGTGGCCAGGGCGGTAGCGACCAGATCGGTGGGAGAGAACCGCTCCCCCTGGCCTTGGTTGTCAGTCGGGGCATCGGTCTGCAGGGTGGAGGCGGAGGGTCCATGCACCGCATGGCAGCGCAGCGACCCGTCATAACGGCAACCGATCGTGGTCATGGCGGCGGCCGGCAGGGCCGATAGGTTTGCACCATCACTCTGGTGCCGCTGAGGCCGCGCGATCCATGCCCCTGACCAATCTGCTGGTGCTGGCGCCGGTCGAAGGGCTTGCCAAGGCGATTCAACTGTCGGTGGCGCCGGTGTTTCTGCTGGCCGGCATCAGCGGCCTGCTCGGGGTCCTGAGCAACCGCCTGGCCCGCATCATCGACCGGGGCCGGCAGCTGCAGGAGCAAACCCGTGATGGCTCGGTGGCGATCAGCCGCGAAGCCCGGCAGGAGCTGCAGCTCCAAAAGCGCCGCATGAACCTGATGCTCAAGGCCATTGAGCTGGCCACCTTCACAATCCTGCTGGTGGCCCTGGTGGTGGCGATCGTGTTCGTCAGCGCCGTGGCCCGCATCGATCTGTCCTTGTTTGTAGTGCCGCTGTTTGTGCTGGCGATGGTCTGTCTCATGCTGGCGGTGGTGCTGTTCCTGCGGGAGGTTCAGATCGCCACCGGCCAGATCAGGCGCTGGTTCTAGCGGTCAGCACAGCACCTGCCTGGGCTCACTTTTTGCGGCAATAACCCCCGCCGACATTCATCCAGCCGGCCGGGCAGGGCTTGCCTTCGGTGGGCTGCACGGTGTACCGCATCAGGCCCAGGGTGCTGCAGTTGCCGTTGAGCATGTCGACGTAACCCATCGGACAGAGGGTGCCGATCTTGGGCACCACCCTCTGGGCATGGGCAACAGGGCCATCGAACCAGGCCAGGCCAAGCCCAAGAGCAACCAGGGCCAGGCCAGTCGGGCGCGCACGCAGCCACCACGACGTTGGTGCAGGAGCGGTCATCGGCAACGTCAGCAGGCGGGCATCGCCAAGCCTAGAAATTGACAGCCCCTCACCCCGAGCATGTTGCGCCAGTTGAACCATGAGCTGACCGTGGCCACCCCTGGGCCTGGGTTCACCCGCCTGGGGAGCGCCATCAACCGGGTGATCGCGAGCTCAGGCCTGCAGCAGGGACTGTGTGTGGCGCTGGCGCTGCATACCAGCTGCTCACTGACGATCAATGAAAATGCGGATCCGCGAGTGCTCGCTGATCTAGAGGCCTACCTGCGCGATCTGGTGCCCCGCCAGCGGGACTATCAGCATGACGATGAAGGTCCCGACGACATGCCGGCGCACATTCGCACCGCCCTGACCAGCGTCAGCCTGAGCCTGCCGATCGCCGCCGGTCGGTTGCAGCTGGGCACCTGGCAAGAGGTCTATCTGTGGGAGCATCGGGACGCGCCCCACCAGCGGCGCATCGCCCTGCACATGATCGGCGCATGACCGTTGTGGCCTTGACTGCTGAACAGATCAGCGCCCTGGCGGCTGACCTGCCCCAGTGGAGCGTGGTTGAGGGCAAGCTGCACCGGGAGCTGCGCTTTGCTGACTTCAACGAAGCGTTCGGCTTCATGACCCGCGTGGCCTTGATCGCCGAGTCGATGGGCCACCACCCCGAATGGTTCAACGTCTGGAACAAGGTGGTGATCGATCTCACCACCCATGACGCCGGTGGGCTGTCAACCCTGGATGTCAGCCTGGCCCAACGCATTGAACAGCTGGTTTCGGGGATTCCAAGCCTCTGAACCTGCTGCATTGCCGATGCCGGCGCCTTGGTGCAGACAACGGGCAGAGACTGACAGAGCCCTTAGCAGTGATTGCATGCAATCACTGCTAAGGGGGCGAAATGGTCATCGGTCACTGCTGCTAACGAGGAATCGCACGGACATTGCCATCACGATGCGCCTCGTACAGCGGCGACAGGATCTCAACATCCGCCGCCGCAAAGCTGTCCTGCACAGCGGCGATCAGTACTGACAACGCCTGACGGTAGTCATGCCCCTCGGCTAGGGAGGCGTTGAGCTCATAGCCCACATCAGAACTATTCAGCGCGGTCTGCAACACAAATGGCGCTGGCTCGCGGGCGATAGCGGGCACCGACAACGCAGCGTCGACCAGCAGTTCGTGCACCTGGCGCCAGGGCACGTCGTAACCGATGGTCAGCACCACCGCCAGCATCACGGGGGTCTGCAACTCGCGCGGCGGCAGGCTGTAGTTGATCACCGCTGAGGTGATCACCGTGGCATTGGGAATGCTCACCAGCTCGTGATGCGGGGTCAGGATGCGGGTAACGAGAAGGGCCCGCTCCTGCACGGTGCCCACCACACCGTTGATGTCGACCCGATCGCCCTCGCGAAAGCCTCGGGTGTAAATCAACATCAGGCCACTCAACACATTGGTGGCAATCGCGCTCGAACCCAGGGCGGCCAGAATTCCCAAAAACACCCCTGCCCCCTGGAAGGCGCGGCTGGTGGAGCCCGGGATGTAGGGCAACGCCAGGGCCAAGGCAGCGACAACAATCAAGAGCGTGGCAATGCGGCCGGTAGGGCGCGCCCATTCCGGATAGAACCAGCTGAACTGGAGCTGTTGGTGTTCGAGGGCCTCAAACAACCAACGGCTGAAGCGCAACGCGATCACCGTGAGCGCTGTGATCAACGCGAGGGCCAACAGGTTTGGGATCAAGCCCACCAGGGCTGTACCCAACTGCAGCGCCAGGGCCACCATCTGACCGCGCAGGCCAGCTGCCAGCAGCATGGTGGGCGGGAAGAAACCCAGCAGCAAGGGCAACAGCAGATAGGTCAGCAAGCCCAACACCAGCCACAGGCCAATGACGCGACACGCCTGCACGCTGCTCAACAGCCAGGCCCTGGACACCAACCGATTGGATCCAAGCCGCAACTCCGGCAGACGGGCCCGTCCATGACGCTGCAACCACTGGCTCAGGCGGCGGTTGAGCTTCAGCACCAACCGCATCAACAGCCCATAAACGAACAGGACAACCAAGGCCAGGGCGGTGCCCCGCAACCAGGCCACCGGTGATCGCTGGATGCGGTAGTGCGCAATGCCGGCCTTGATGCTGGTGGCGTAGGCATCGGCCAGCTGTTGCTGGCTGACCCCGGCAAGGGTGGCGGCGCGCGAATCAACGGCAAACAGCGACTTGAAGTCGCCATCGGCCTCGCGGATCCCGACCATCACATAGGGCGGTTCGTTCTGGGTGCTGAGATCCGCTGGATTGAAGGAGGGCTGATCCGCCAGCTGGGTCAGCTCACGCGAGAGGTGACCCGCCAGCCGCTGGGGCGACTGGGCTCCAGCGGCCGAACGCAGCGTCAAAATCGGGTGGCCGTTGAGCGCCACCTGGGCCTCGGCCGATGCCGTGGCAGCGGCAGACGCCGTCGCATGGGGCGTCCACCACCCGAGCAGAACAATCAGTGCCCATGCCAGCACGACAGGCATGCTCAACCAGCGACGCCAGAACCCCATTGACGCGTTGTGCGGTGCAGCCCTCACTGTGGGAGGGCTGCCCACGTTCGGCAACGGATCAGACCAGCACGGGCAGCTTGGCCAGTTCGCGCTGCTCGAAGCGCAGCCGCCCATGCTCGACGCCCACGGCGATGCTGTGACCGGCCGTGAACTGACCCGCCAGGATGCCCTTGGCGATCGGCGTTTCCAGCTCGCGCTGGATGGCCCGCTTGAGCGGCCTGGCGCCATAGACCGGGTCGTAGCCGACGCCGGCCAGCCAGTCGAGAGCCTCGGCAGCCAGATCGAGGGTGAGCTTTTTGGCGTCGAGGCGTTGGGCCAGGCGCTTGACCTGCAGCTCGACGATCTGGCGCAGCTCCTCCTGTTTGAGGCTGTGGAAGATGATCGTCTCGTCGAGCCGGTTGAGGAACTCGGGCCGGAAGTGGGCCCGCAGGGCCTCGTTGACCCGTGACTCCATCTCGAGGTGGCGCGCCGGATCGCCCGCCAGATCGAGGATCGAGCTGCTGCCGATGTTGCTGGTCAGGATCAGGATCGTGTTGGTGAAATCGACCGTGCGGCCCTGACCATCGGTGACGCGGCCGTCATCGAGGATCTGCAGCATCACATTGAACACATCGGGGTGGGCCTTTTCGACCTCGTCGAACAGGATCACCGCATAGGGCCGGCGGCGCACCGCCTCAGTCAGCTGACCGCCCTCTTCGTAGCCGACGTAGCCCGGAGGCGCGCCGATCAGCCGGCTGACGGCGTGCTTTTCCATGTACTCGGACATGTCGATGCGCACCATCGCCTCGTCGCTATCGAACAGCTGCGACGCGAGCGCCTTGGACAGTTCGGTCTTGCCGACGCCGGTGGGGCCCAGAAACAGGAAGCTGGCGATCGGCCGGTTGGGATCGGAGAGACCCGCGCGCGAGCGCTGGATCGCATCGGCCACGGCGGTGACCGCCTGGGCCTGACCAACCACGCGGGTGTGCAGCTCGTCCTCGAGGTGGAGCAGCTTGTCCATCTCGCTCTGCACAAGCTTGGCCACCGGGATGCCGGTCCACTTGGCGATCACCTCGGCGATGTCGTCTTCGGTGACCTCCTCGCGCAGCAGGGTCTTGCCGGCATCATTGCGGCCGGCGGCGGCGGTGAGCTCTGCTTCCTTGGCGGCGAGCTTCTTGTGCAGCTCGGCCAGGGTGCCGTACTCGAGTTCGGCGGCCTTGTTGAGATCGTAGTTGCGTTTGGCCTGCTCGACCTGCAGCTGCACCTGCTCGATCTCTTCTTTGATGGCGCTGACCTCATCGATGGCGCCCTTTTCGGCCTGCCACTGGGCGTTGAGGGTGCTTTGCTGCTCGCGCAGCTCGGCCAGCTCCTTGTCAAGGCGCTCGAGCCGGTCGCGGCTGGCGGCATCGGACTCACGGCCGAGCGAGAGCTTCTCCATCTCGAGCTGCAAGATGCGCCGGTCAAGCTCGTCGATCTCCTCCGGTTTGGAGGTGATCTCCATCTTGAGGCGAGCAGCCGACTCGTCGACCAGATCGATCGCCTTGTCGGGCAAGAAGCGATCGGCGATGTAACGGCTACTGAGCACCGCCGCCGCCACTAGGGCGTTGTCGGCGATGCGCACGCCGTGATGCACCTCATAGCGCTCCTTGAGCCCGCGCAGGATCGAGATCGTGTCTTCGACCGTGGGCTGATCGACGAACACCTGCTGAAAACGGCGCTCGAGGGCTGGGTCCTTTTCGATGTGCTGGCGGTGCTCATCAAGGGTGGTGGCACCGATGCAGCGCAGTTCGCCGCGGGCCAGCATCGGTTTGAGCAGGTTGCTGGCATCCATGGCGCCGCCGGTGGCGCCAGCACCCACCACGGTGTGGATCTCGTCAATGAACAGGACGATCTGTCCCTCTGAGGCGGTGACCTCCTTGAGCACGGCCTTGAGCCGCTCCTCAAACTCGCCGCGGTACTTGGCCCCGGCGATCAAAGCACCCATGTCGAGAGACACGAGCTGCCTGTTCTGCAACGCCTGGGGCACATCGCCATTGACGATGCGCTGGGCCAGTCCCTCGACGATGGCGGTCTTGCCGACGCCGGGTTCGCCGATCAGCACCGGATTGTTCTTGGTGCGGCGGCTCAGGATCTGAATCGTGCGGCGGATCTCCTCGTCGCGACCGATCACCGGGTCGAGCTTGCCCTCGCGGGCCGCCTTGGTCAGATCGCGGCCGTATTTCTCGAGCGATTCGTAGGTGCCTTCGGGGTTCTGGTCGCTCACCTTCTGGGATCCGCGCACGGCGTTGACGGCGTCCTTGAGTTTGGCGGCATCGGTGCCGGCCTGGCTGAGCAACCGCTTGCCGCAGCGATCATCAATCGCCAGAGCCAGCAACAGATGCTCGATGGCGATGTAGCTGTCGCCATAGGACCCCTTGAGCTCATGGGCCTGATCCAGGACCGTGTTGAGCCCCTGACCCAGATAGACGTTGTCGGGCGGTGCACTCAAGGACGGTTGGCCGGCGATGAAGGCCTCGACGCGCTGGCTGAGGTTGCCCACGTCGACGCCGGCCTTTTCAAGAATGCGGCCCGCCAGCCCCTGCTGGGCCAGCAGAGCGGCAAACAGATGCTCGCTTTCCATCTGCTGCTGACGGCGTTGCTGGGCCAGTTGCTGGGAGGCGACGATCGCGGCCCAGGCCTTTTCGGTGAACAGTTCGGCGGTGGGATGCATGACGCCTGTCCCGTGATTTCAACTGAAAGAACCGTATGGGCAATGGAGCGCAACACCCATGCGGGCCAACCGAACCAGGCGGTAGGGCCAGCCGTCCCCATGGTGAACAGACCGGCATCCATTGGTCAGGAAACCGAACCGAGCTGCACCCTGGGACGGCGCCATTGCTTCAGCTGGTTGCGATCCGGCAGCAAGCCGCAGCCGATCAGCTAACCAGGAGCAACGTCAGAAACGCTGCCATGGGCCACCGTCGCCCCTCGATCCCCCTACTGCTCACCCTGACCCTCGCCATCGGCAGCGCCCCTGCCCTGGCCTTTCGCGGAGGCGGTGGCGGCGGTGGGGGTCACTTTGGTGGGGGTGGCGGTGGGGGTGGCGGCGGCTCCTACCGCTTCAGTGCACCCAGGGTTGAGGCTGCGCCACGGATGGAATCGGCCCCGATCGAACGCGCAGCCCCAATCGAACGCGCAGCCCCGATCGAGCAACGGTCCTTTGGTGCCGGCGGCGGCGGTGGTGGCGGCGGCGGTGGTGGTGGTCGCGGAGCTGATCGCCTCGCGGACCGCTCCCTCGACCAGGGCTACAAGGGCAGCCATCCCCTGTACGGAAGCGGCAGCCGCAGCGCCTGGACGGGCCACAACATCTCGCCGGATCAGTTCAGACGCATGAACGATGGCAGCTGGAGTGGCAATCGATCGTTTGGCACCTTTGACAACGACCGGTTCAATCGCAACATCAATGCCGACAACAACTTCTACAACCGCAATGTCGGTGGTTGGAATGACAACTGGTCCGGTGGTGGTTATTGGGGCAGCAGGCCCTGGGGCTATGGCTGGTACAACTGGTCGCCCGACACCTGGAACTGGTGGGGTGGCTCCTCACTAGGCTGGGGATTGGCCGCATTGGCTGGCGCTGATGTAATCACCTCGTTGGTCAATGACGCGGCTGAACAGCAATCGCCGGTCATCAACGTTCCTGACAGCAATTACCAACTGAATTACGGCTCTGTTGATTCGGTCGGCTCCAGCGGTGCCGACTTCAGTTATGCCGTTGCCGGCAGCCCGCCGCTCAAGGGTGCCGCCAATTGCCAGCAGGGTCTGCTGGATGGCCAGATCCCCAGCACCCCTGCCCAGGCCCAGCTGCTCAATGCCGCTTGCCAGGTGGCCTATGGACCCGACCCCAAGGGCACGCCCCTGCCAGAAAGCCTGGCTGGACGCCTGCCGGGTTGGCTGCGGGAGCTGCTGGTGCTGGCCCTGGGAGGCGGCATCGCGGTCGGGGCCTGGCAACTGGCGCAACGGCGGGCCGGCAGACCACCTCGCCAAGACAGCGGCCACCATGCCAAGGTCACAGGCGGCTGATCAGAGCCACCTCGTCCTCCACTGTTCAACCACCCTGTTCTGCTCTGATGACTCTGCGACGCAACCTGGCAGGCGCCCTGACTGCAGCTCTGCTGTGCTGCCTCAGCCTACAACCGCTCGGCGCTGCACCCCGGTTTAGTGGTGGCGGCTATCGCGGCGGCAGCGATTTTCGCTCGAGTTACCAGGGGTCTCACCCCATGTATGGAGCGAACAGCCGCAGCAACTGGGGCACCAGCAGCAGAATGGACGACGATGGCAATCGCTACGACGCCAACGGCAATCGGGTCAACGACAGCTTCGACAACGACCGCTTCAACCGCAACGTCACTGTCGACAACAATTTCTATAACCGCGACGGCAACGGCTTCAACCGCAACTGGGCCAACGGCGGTTACTGGAACAACCGGGCCTGGAACACCGGTTGGTACCGGGGGGCCGGCAGCTGGGGCTGGTGGGGGGCCAGTGCAGCCGCCTGGGGTGTGGCTGGTCTGGCGACCGGCGCCGTGATCGGCGGCCTGGTGAACGCCGCTGCCAATCAGCAATCGCCGGTGTTCGTGGTTCCCAATACCGGCTACGAGCTCAATTACGCCTCGGTTGAAGGGGTGGGCAGCTACGGCGTGAGCTTCAACTACCTGGTCAACGGCAGCCAATTGATGGGCGCCGCCAACTGCCAGCAAGGACTGCTCAATGGCCAGGTGCCTTCCAACGCCAGCCAGGCCCAACTGCTCAATGCGGTCTGCCAGGTGGCCTACGGCACCGGGACCTGAAGCGGCTTGGGCTGACCTCAGCGGTATTGGAAGGTCCCCGAATTGGGACCACAGAACCGCAGTGGACACCCGTCAGCGCCGTAGATCGCGTCGCTGGGGGACAGGCAACCCATGGCGTTCTTGGCCTTGACCTCCTGGGGTTTAAGGCGCAGTGGCTGCATCAAGGTTGCGTTGGAGCTGCCTGGCGAGGCCAACCGGGGGCAGGGGGGTTCGTAGGGCAGCGTGTCGGCCGCCAGGGCGCTGGAGCCGCCGATCCAGGCAGCAGCAGCCAGCAGAACGCTGGCCAGCCAATGCTGAGGTTCAACCAGCACGCGCTTGTCGGACGCCATGATCAGCCTCTGCACCC
>JBJOHB010000205.1:0-7913 GCA_046047915.1 Cyanobacteriota bacterium | reverse complement strand
GCGCGCTCGAGGACGTGATCCGGGTGCGGGGGGCCCGGCAGCACAACCTCAAGAATGTCGATCTGACAATTCCGCGCAATCGCCTGGTGGTGTTCACCGGCGTCAGCGGCAGCGGCAAGAGCTCGCTGGCCTTCGACACGATCTTTGCTGAAGGGCAGCGCCGCTACGTCGAAAGCCTCTCGGCCTACGCGCGCCAGTTTTTGGGCCAGGTCGACAAGCCCGATGTCGATGCGATCGAGGGCCTGTCGCCGGCGATTTCGATCGATCAGAAATCGACCAGTCACAATCCGCGCTCAACCGTCGGCACGGTCACCGAGATCCAGGACTACCTGCGGTTGCTGTTCGGTCGCGCCGGTGAGCCCCACTGCCCCCAGTGCGAGCGCTCGATCCGGCCCCAGACGATCGACGAGATGGTCGATCAGATCCTCAAGCTGCCCGAGGGCACCCGTTATCAGTTGCTGGCGCCGGTGGTGCGTGGCAAGAAGGGCACCCACGTCAAGCTGCTCAGTGGCCTGGTGGCCGAGGGCTTTGCGCGGGTGCGCATCAACGGTGAGGTGCGAGAACTCGCCGACAACATCGAGCTCGACAAGAACCACGCCCACAACATCGAGGTGGTGGTCGATCGCCTTGTCTCCCGCGAGGGCATCCAAGAGCGCCTGACCGACTCGCTGCGCACGGCCCTCAAGCGCGGCGAGGGCCTGGCGCTGGTCGAGATCGTGCCCAAAGGCGGCGAGGAGCTGCCCGAGGGTCTGGAGCGGGAACGGCTCTATTCCGAGAACTTTGCCTGCCCCGTCCATGGCGCCGTCATGGAGGAGCTGTCGCCGCGGCTGTTTTCCTTCAACAGCCCCTACGGCGCCTGCCCCGATTGCCACGGCATCGGCTTTTTGCGCAAGTTCACCTGTGAGCGGGTGATCCCCGATCCTTCGCTGCCGGTGTATGCGGCGGTGGCGCCCTGGGCCGAAAAGGACAACGCCTACTACTTTTCGCTGCTGTATTCGGTGGGCGAGGCCTTTGGCTTCGAGCTCAAGACCCCCTGGAATCAGCTCACCGACGAGCAGCGCGACGTGTTGCTCCATGGCTCACGCGAACCGATTGCGATCAAGGCCGACAGTCGCTACCGCAAGAGCGAGACCTATGTGCGTCCCTTTGAGGGCATCCTGCCGATCCTCGAGCGGCAGCTGCGCGATGCCAGCGGTGAGTCCATCCGCCAGAAGCTGGAGAAGTTTCTGGAGCTGGTGCCCTGCGCCAGTTGCCAGGGGCTGCGGCTCAAACCCGAGGCTCTGGCCGTGCGGGTGGGGCCGTATCGCATCCACGAGCTCACGGCGGTCAGCGTCGGCGAGACCCTGACGCGCATCGAAGCGCTTATGGGCGTCGGTGCCAGCGAAGGCAACGAACCCCAGCTGAGCGCCCGGCAGATCCAGATCGGTGATCTGGTGCTGCGCGAGATCCGCATGCGGCTGCGGTTTTTGCTCGATGTGGGGCTCGATTACCTGAGCCTCGACCGCCCGGCCATGACCCTGAGCGGGGGTGAGGCTCAGCGCATTCGCCTGGCCACCCAGATCGGCGCCGGACTCACCGGCGTGCTGTACGTGCTGGACGAGCCCAGCATCGGCTTGCATCAGCGCGACAACGACCGTCTGCTCGCCACCCTGACCAAGCTGCGGGATCTGGGCAACACCCTGATCGTCGTCGAGCACGACGAAGACACGATCCGCGCCGCCGATTACATCGTCGACATCGGCCCCGGCGCCGGCGTGCACGGCGGTCACATCGTGGCCGAGGGTGATCTGCACACTCTCCTCCATGCCGAGGAGTCGCTGACGGGCGCCTACCTGAGCGGTCGTCGTTCGATCCCCACCCCGGCCGAGCGGCGCAGCAGCGGCTCGCGCAGACTCAGTTTGCTGGGTTGCACGCGCAACAACCTGCGCGATGTGTCGGTCGAGATCCCCTTGGGCCGCCTGGTGTGCGTCACCGGGGTGAGCGGCAGCGGCAAAAGCACCCTCGTCAATGAGCTGTTGCATCCGGCCCTCGAGCACCAGCTGGGCCTCAAGGTGCCATTTCCGACAGGGCTGGGCGAGCTGCGCGGCATCAAGGCGATCGACAAGGTGATCGTCATCGACCAATCGCCGATCGGCCGCACGCCCCGTTCGAACCCGGCCACCTACACCGGCGCCTTCGATCCGATCCGCCAGGTGTTTGCGGCCACGGTCGAGGCCAAGGCCCGCGGTTACCAGGTGGGTCAGTTCAGCTTCAACGTCAAGGGCGGCCGTTGTGAGGCCTGCAGCGGCCAGGGCGTCAACGTCATCGAGATGAATTTTCTGCCCGACGTCTACGTGCAGTGCGACGTCTGCAAGGGCGCTCGCTACAACCGCGAGACGTTGCAGGTCAAATACAAGGGCTTCACCATCGCCGACGTGCTCGAGATGACGGTGGAGCAGGCCTGTGATGTGTTTTCGGCGATCCCCCAGGCAGCCGATCGCCTGCGCACCCTGGTCGATGTGGGCCTGGGCTACATCAAGCTGGGCCAGCCGGCGCCGACGCTCTCAGGGGGTGAGGCCCAGCGGGTCAAGCTCGCCACCGAGCTGTCCAAGCGGGCCACGGGCAAGACCCTGTACCTGATCGACGAGCCGACCACGGGCCTGAGCTTCTACGACGTGCACAAGCTCATGGACGTGATGCAGCGGCTGGTCGACAAGGGCAACTCGATCCTGGTGATCGAGCACAACCTCGACGTGATCCGCTGCTCTGACTGGATCATCGATCTGGGTCCCGAAGGCGGTGACAAGGGCGGCCAGATCGTGGTCAGCGGCACCCCAGAAGAGGTGGCGGAGCATCCCACCTCACACACCGGCAGGTATCTCAAGCAGGTGCTGGCCCAGCATCCGCCGCAGACTGCGGCGACCTGAGCTGCAGTCCGGACAGGATCATCGACAGATGCGCCGCACTAGCCGAGCGGCGCGCCGAGTCTGGCTATGCAGGTCCAGACCGCCTCAAGGGTTCCCGTGGGGCTTTCGATCCTCCATCTGCATCTGCATGGCCTGCTGAGGGGCCGGGATCTCGAGCTGGGTCGTGACCCCGACACCGGCGGCCAGACCTCCTATGTGCTGCAGCTGGCCAAGGCGCTGGCGGCCCGTCCCGAGGTTGAACGGGTCGAGGTGGTCACTCGCCTGATTCACGACCGTCGGGTGGCAGCCGACTACGGCCATCCCGAGGAGCAGCTGGCTGCGGATGGCTGGATCGTGCGCCTGCCGTTTGGACCAAGGCGTTACCTGCGCAAGGAACTGCTCTGGCCTTACCTCGACGAGCTGGCCGATGCCCTGGTGGAGCGCCTGCGCCGTCAGGATCGTCTGCCCCACTGGATTCATGCCCATTACGCCGATGCCGGTTATGTGGGTGCACTGGTGCATCGGCGCCTGGGCATCCCGCTGGTGTTCACGGGCCACTCGTTGGGGCGCGACAAGCGTCGCCGGCTGATCCAGGTGGGCCTTGATTGCGGCCAGATCGATGCCCAGTATTCGATGGCGCGGCGGATTGACGCCGAGGAGCTCACCCTGGCCCACAGCCAGCTCGTGGTGACCAGCACCCAGCAGGAACGGGACCATCAATATCGCCGTTATGGACGCTTCCGCCCTGAGCTGGCCCGGGTGATCCCCCCCGGGGTCGATGCCGAGCTGTTTCATCCGCCCCAGCCAGGTCAGCCGGAGCGCAGCATCGCCAGCCTGATGGGCCCCTTTTTGCGGGATCCGCTCAAGCCACCGGTGCTGGCGATCTGTCGACCGGATCCGCGCAAGAACATGGCGGCGCTGGTCGAGATCTTCGGCCGTTCCGAGCTGTTGCGCAGTCAGCACAATCTCGTGCTCGTGCTGGGCAGTCGTGATGATCCACGGCAGCTCGAGAAACAGCAGCGCGAGGTGCTACAGCAGGTGTTCGAGTTGGTGGATCGCCACGATCTCTATGGGCGGGTCGCCTATCCCAAGCAGCACCACCGCGGCCAGATTCCGGAGATCTACCGCTGGGCGTCGCGGCTGGGGGGGGTGTTCGTCAATCCGGCCCTGACCGAACCCTTTGGTCTGACCCTGCTGGAGGCTGCGGCCAGTGGTCTGCCGGTGGTGGCCACCGACGACGGTGGGCCCCGCGACATCCTGGCCAGCACCGCCAACGGCCTACTGGTCGATGTCTCCGATCTCGATGCCCTGCAACAGGCGGTCGAGGACAGCCTCAGGGATCCCCGGCGCTGGCGCCTGTGGCGTGACAACGGCCTCGAGGCCGTCTGTCGGGCCTTCAGCTGGGACGCCCATGTCAGTCACTATCTGGCCGAGACCAGCCGGGCGATCCGCGCCCGGGCCAGTCTGCAGCCGGCCTGTGTTGCCGCTGGCCATGCGCCGTATGTGGCGGTCGAGCCTCCCCAGAAGCTGGTGGTGCTCGATCTTGATGGCAGTTTCGGGGCGCCTGACCCGGGCAGCCTGCGGGAGCTGCAGGCTCAGTTGCAGAGTGGATCCTGCCTGGACCTGGCGGTGACCACCGGTCGGGGCATCAAAGCGGCCCGGCTGCGCTACCGCGAGCTTCACCTGCCTGAACCCCTGCTCTGGATCACCCAGGCAGGAACCGACATCCATGTGGGCGAGCAGCGCGATCGCCAGTGGCAGCAGCGCATCGCCGCCGGCTGGCGACGTCAGGCGATCGAAGAGGCCATGGCCGAGCTGCAACCGCGGCTCCGGCGGCAACCCGAGTGCGAGCAAGGCCCGTTCAAGGTGAGCTTTCTCCTCACCGAGCCCGACAGCGGCATTCTGCCGGTGGTGCGTCAGACCCTGCGCAGCCATGGCCTGCTGGCCAGGCCCCATCTGTTTCAGCACTGGTATCTCGATGTGCTGCCCCTGGCCGCATCAAAGGTGGAAGCCCTGCGCCACGCTGCCCTGTGCTGGGATCTGCCGCTCGAGGCGATTCTGGTGGAAGCCAGCCAGCAGGGTGATGCCGAGCTGCTGCAGGGTCTGGCGCTAGGGGTGGTTCCCCAGGATCACGACCCCGAGCTGGAACGGCTGCGCCAGCACCGCCGGGTGTTCTTTGCGAGTCGGCCCCAGGCCTGGGGGCTGCTGGACGGCCTCAGACACCACCGCTTTCTGCGGCGCTGACCTCACTGCCCGCCGGGTAGTGGCTGTTGCTGTCGGGCATCCAGTAGCTCAGGTCGTTGTGCCAGAACAGGCGACCCGGGATCTGCCGGGTGCTCAGGTTGGTGCCGGCCATGGCGGTGATCAGCTGGCCGAGCTCCAGCAGGGACAGATCGGTCTTGACATCGTCGCCGGCGATCTTCATCAGCTGGGGTAACTGGGGCAGGCTGCTGGGGCTGGCCAGCTTGCGGAAGATTTCGGCCAGCACCAGTTTCTGGCGCTCCATGCGGCCCAGATCGCCGAGCTCGTCGTGGCGGTAGCGCAAAAAGCCCTCCAGGGCCTCACCCTGGAGCAGCTGGCGGCCCGGATACAGATCGATGTAGAGGCCCTGGCTGTTGTCGACGTAGTACATGCGCTTGGGCACGTCGATCTCGACGCCGCCGAGGGCATCGGCCACCCGCCGCACCGCCCGCAGGTTGACCTTCAGGTAACGGTCGACCGGCCCACCCAGCAGGGGCGGCAGATCCTGGCGAATGGCCTCCATGCCGCCATAGGCATAGAGAGCATTGGCCTTGAGGATGCCGTGGCGCTGGCTTTCGACAAAGGTGTCGCGGGGCAGCTGGGTCAGCTGGGTCTTGCCGTCCTTGACCTGCACCGTGAACATCACATCGGTGCTGTCGCTGACTTTGTCGGTGCCCATCACCAGGATCCGCCGGCCGCTGATGCCAAAGGGCACCAGTTGGCCGATGGCCTGGCCGTGGGGCCACAGGCCGGCCAGGGCCTTGGCGGCCAGCGAGGGCAGTGGACCCGCCAATCCGTAGCCCACGGCGATGCCCAGGGCAAAGGGCAGCAGTGGGCGGCGACGAGCTTTGGGCGCCGGGGGGGGTGTTTTGGCAGTGGTGCGGCCCTGTTGCCGTTTGCGGCGGCGTTGCTCCAGGTCGGTCACCACCGGCTCAGCCCTGCGACGGCGGTTCTGACCCGAACGGGCCGGTCGGCGGGGCTGGGCCTGACTCATGGGCTGCAGTGCTCGGCGCACCATAAGCAGCCAAACCCCGCTGCACCAGGGGGGTTGCGGCAATTTGGCCCGGGTCCGCTTCAGGGACTGCCCACCACCCGCACGCAGGCCGCGGCCCCATCGGCACGCTGGCGCGCCTCGGCCTCATTGCTGCCGCGGGCCAGGGCCACCCCCAGGCGGCGATGGGGCCGGGCCTCGGGCTTGCCGAACAGCAACACCTGGGTGTCGGGTATGGCCAGGGCCTCGTCCAGACCCTCGTAGCGCAGGTTCGTGGCCTGTTCGCCGCCCAGGATCACGCGGCTGGCCGCAGCCCCCAGGCTGTGGATCCCGGGGATCGGCAGTCCCAGCACGGCCCGCAGGTGCAGCTCGAATTCGCTCAGGTTCTGGCCCATCAGCGTCACCAGGCCGGTGTCATGGGGCCGCGGCGACAGCTCCGAGAACACCACCTCGAGCACGCCATCGGGGCGGTGACAGAGAAAGAACTCGACCCCGAACAGGCCGGCCCCGCCCAGGTTGTCGGTGACCGCGGCCGCCATCGCCTGGGCCGCCGCCAGGGCTTCGGCCGGCATCGCCGCCGGCTGCCAGCTGCACTGGTAATCGCCCCGTTCCTGAATGTGGCCGATCGGCGGGCAGAACAGGGTGGGTCCGTTCCACTGCTTGACGGTCAGCAGGGTGATCTCCAGCTCGAAGCGCAGAAACTCTTCGACGATCACCCGGGCGCCGGCGCCGCGGGCGCCGGCCAGGGCGGCCTCCCAGGCGGCAGCGATGCCGTCGGGGCCATGCACCACGCTCTGCCCTTTGCCGCTGGAGCTCATCACCGGCTTGACCACCACCGGCCAGCCCAGAGGTTCGGCAGCGGCGGCCAGTTCGGCGGCACTTGCGGCATAGGCGAAACGGGCCGTGCGCAGGCCCAGGGTGCCGGCCGCCAGATCGCGGATGCGGTCACGGTTCATCGTCACCGCGGTGGCCCGGGCGGTGGGGATCACCGTGATGCCTTCGGCCTCCAGCTCGGCCAGGGCATCGACCGCCAGGGCCTCGATCTCGGGGATCACCAGATCGGGCTGGTGGCGCCTGACCACCGCCTTGAGGGCGTCGGCGTCGGTCATGGCGATGACTTCGCAGGCGTCGGCCACCTGCATTGCCGGCGCGCCGGCGTAGCGGTCGACGGCGATCACCCGGCAGCCCAGGCGCTGGGCGGCGATCGCCACCTCCTTGCCCAGCTCGCCGCTGCCCAGCAGCAGCAGGGTGCGGGGCAGGGAGCTGAAGGGAGGCGTCATGGCGGGGGCATGGGGCGACCGGAAGCGGTGGGTTCACCGGCCGGTCAGAATCGGCCGATCCTGCCGCAGTCCACCCGTGCTGTCAGCCCTGACCCTGGCCTTCAGCACCGCCGGTGATGCCGCCGATGGCCTGCTGTTCGGGGCCGACATCGCCAGCTTCCAGAAGTGGGCCCTGATCTATCTGGGGGCGTCCTCGCTGGCGTTTGTGGTGGTGTGGGTGGTGGGGTACCTGCGCAGTCGTTGATTCCAAACATCCCCTAGCATCATCCCATCGGATCATCCCCGGAGGCGTGGGCCATGCATGCGGTCAGCGTGAGCGGGCTCAAGAACAATCCTGCTGCGGCGCTGCGACAGGCCAAAGCGGGGCCCGTGGTGGTTCTGAACCGCGACAACCCTGATGCGGTGTTGCTCGGCCTTGAAGAGGGTGGCTTGCTGCAGGCACCGGGGGTTCGCGCCGCCCTGGCCACAGCCCTGTTCCGCGACGGAGACCTCTCGCTGGTGCGGGCAGCCCATGTC
>JBJOHB010000204.1:0-3006 GCA_046047915.1 Cyanobacteriota bacterium | reverse complement strand
CGGCTCCAGACCCGGCGCGGATGGCGCATGAACAGCTCGAGCAGGCGGTACTCCTTGGGGGACAGGTTGACCGGCAGGCCGTCACGGGTGACGCGGCATTCGTCGGGGTAGAGGCGCAGGTTGGCGTGTTCGAGCACCGACACCTCGGGCTGCTGGCTGGCTGAGCGCCGCAGCAGGGCGCGGCAGCGGGCCACCAGCTCGCGCATGCCAAACGGTTTGACCAGGTAGTCATCGGCCCCCAGCTCGAGCCCCAGCACCCGGTCGGTTTCGCTGTCGCGGGCGCTGACCACCAGCACCGGCGTCTGGTCGCGGGCCGCCCGGAGGGCGCGGCAGACATCGAGCCCCCCCAGGCCGGGCAGCATCAGATCGAGCACCACCAGACCGTACGGGGCCTCGGCCGGGGCCCGTTGCAGCAGGTTCAGGGCATCGCGGCCGTTGCCGACCGCGGTGACGACAAACCCCTCGAGCTGCAAGGCATCGGCGATGGTCTCGCGAATGGTCTCGTCGTCCTCGACCAGCAGCAGCGGTGCATCCATCGCCCGATTGTCCCGCTCAGCCAAGCCGGTACCCCCTGCCCCGCACGGTGGTGATCAGCTGCGGCGAGGCTGCATCACGCTCCAGCTTGATGCGCAACCAGCGAATGTGCACATCGACGGTCTTGGGATCGAGTTCGAGCGAGCACAGCTCACCCCAGACCCGCTCGAGCAGGGTGTCGCGATCAAGCACCTGGCCGGGATGGCGCAGCAGAAACTCGAGCAGGCGAAATTCACGCGGGGTCAGGCTGACCGGTTCACCGGCGCGCCAGACGGCGTGCTCTTCGACCAGCATCTCGATCTCGCCGTAACGCAGGCGGGTGGTGGGGGTGCGGTCGCGCCACTGGGCCAGCCGCAGCTGCTGGCGGCGCCACAGGGCCCGGCAACGGGCCACAAACTCGGGCAGGCACAACGGCAGGCTGAGCACATCGTCGGCCCAGCTTTCAAGCAGCTGCACCCGCCGGCTTTCGTCGAGCAGCGACCCCACCGCCAGCACCGGCTGATGCTGGGCCTGCTGCTGCAGCCAGTGGCTAAAGCGCTGGCTCTGGGGGGCTCCGATCGCCAGGTCCACGACGATCAGGTCGGGGCCATCCGGTTGCTGCAGCCAGGCCTCAGCCTGCTGGGGATCGCTGCAGTGGACGGGGGACAGCCCATGGGAGGCCAGCCCATCCAGCAGGGCAGCTCCCCAGCCGGGTTCACCATCGAGCACCAGAAGCCGGATCGGCTCCTGCTTCATCGACGGCCGGGCAAAAAGCTGATCACCAGGCGGCGCTCGGCGTCGATCTGCAGCCAGCCCTCGTCCCGCAGGGTGCCGAGGATGCGGGTGACGGTGACGCGGGTGGTGCTCAGGGCCGCGGCAATGTCCTGATGGGTGAGCTTGATGTTGAGCCGCAGGCCCTGGTCGCAGGGCTGGCCGTAGCTGGTGGCCAGCAACTCCAAAAAGCCACGCACCCGGTCTTCGATGCGACGCAGCCCCAGCAGCCCCAGCAGGGCTTCGCTCTGGCGGTAGCGCTGACCCACGGCCTGCAGCAGACCCACCGCCAGCTGGGGATCACGGCCGATCGCATCGCAGCTGATGCACAGCAGGTCGCTGTCGCTCAGCGTGATCGCCTCGTAGGCCTCCACCTGGGACAGGGGATCCCCAAAGGGCTCGCTGGGACCCACCAGACCCAACAGCAGCTCATCGCCCTGCATCGAGATCGCGGTCAGCTTGACCATGCCCCGCACCACCAGCCAGACACTGTTCTTGAGCAGAGGCACGGTGCTGCCGGCGCTCAGATGCACCAGATTGTTGTTCTGATAGCTGGCCTCAAGCAGATCGCGAAAGCCGTCGAAACGGTCGGTCTCGCGCGCAGGAGTGAAGACCATGGTGTGGGCCCATGACGGGGTTGGCATCAAGCTACGGAGCGTGTTGAAGGGCCGAGCAAAGCTTCGGTAGTGCGGTGATTAAGAGCTGGTTAGCGGCGTTGTTGGTGGCCCTGGGGGCGGTGCCAGGGGCATGGTTGCGCTTCAAGCTGGTGAACCACCTCGAGCCCCTGCTGCCCCGCCGCCACTGGGGCACCTTTGGGGTCAACGTGATTGCCTGCTTTGCCCTGGGACTGGTGGTGGGGCTCGAGCAAAGCTGCGGCGAGGCGGCGCGCCGCCTGCTGCTGCTGCTGGCGACGGGTTTTCTGGGCAGCTTCAGCACCCTGTCGACCTTTGTGGCCGAGGTGCACAGCGAACTGGCGGCCCGCCGCTGGCAGCAGGCGGCCGTGCTGGTGGCCGGCTCGGTGCTGGGGGGGCTGGTGGCGATCCGGGCGGGACTGCTGCTGGGGACAGGAGCATGAACCAACGGGCCCTGACAGAGGAGATCACATCCCTGGCCCTGGTGGCGGCCGGCGCCATCCCGGGGGCCCTGTTGCGCTGGGCACTGGGGGAGCAGATCCTGGTGGCCAATCTGCTGGGCTGCCTGCTGCTGGGGATGATCAGCGTGGCGGCGGCCGAGCGGCCCCGCTGGGTGCTGTGGGGGGCAATCGGCTTTTGCGGGTCGCTGACGACCTTTTCAAGCTGGATGCTCGAGCTGAGCCGGGCCGGGCTACCGGTGCTGGCCACCAACCTGGGGGGCGGGCTGACCCTGATGGTGCTCGGCCGGGTCCTCAGCCGCAGGGGGCTGCGGGCCTGGCGGGCTGCGCGAGCCGCTGGGCGATCCAACCGCTGAGCTGCTGCAAGGCCTGGGGCCGCAGGCTGTAGTAGGTCCAACGGCCCTGCTGGCGGTCCTGCAGCAGTCCGGCCTGCTTGAGCACCTTGAGGTGAAACGACAGGCGCGACTGGGCCAGCCCCAGATCGGCCCCCAGATCGCAGACGCAGCGCTCGCCACTGCTCAGCACCTCGACCACCTGCAGCCGAATCGGATCGGCCAGAGCCTTGAACAGCCCGCAGACCTGATCGGCCTGCACAGGCGCAGCGGCAACCGTCACAACCACCCCTGCAGCGC
>JBJOHB010000203.1:0-7774 GCA_046047915.1 Cyanobacteriota bacterium | reverse complement strand
CAGCTCGGCCAGGGCATCGACCGCCAGGGCCTCGATCTCGGGGATCACCAGATCGGGCTGGTGGCGCCTGACCACCGCCTTGAGGGCGTCGGCGTCGGTCATGGCGATGACTTCGCAGGCTTCGGCCACCTGCATTGCCGGCGCGCCGGCGTAGCGGTCGACGGCGATCACCCGGCAGCCCAGCCGCTGGGCCGCGATCGCTACCTCCTTGCCCAGCTCGCCGCTGCCCAGCAGCAGCAGGGTGCGGGGCAGGCTGGCAAAGGGTGGGGTCATGGACGGCCGGCGGCCGGCACCTGTGGCCGGTCAGAATCGGCCGATCCTGCCGCAGTGCCCCCGTGCTGTCAGCCCTGACCCTGGCCTTCAGCACCGCCGGTGACGCCGCCGATGGACTGCTGTTCGGCGCCGACATCGCCAGCTTCCAGAAGTGGGCCCTGATTTATCTCGGGGCCTCATCGCTGGCGTTTGTGGTGGTTTGGGTGGTGGGGTATCTGCGCAGTCGTTAAGGCAGGAGCGTCAACTGCCTGACCGGTGACTCTTCATTGATGAAGCCGTAGGCCTCAAACACCCCGGGCTCGGCGTGGGTGATGCGCTGACCTGTGCTGTGGCGCTCGAGCACGAAGCCCTCGCCGGCCATGCGGCGCATCAGCGCGGCGGCCTCTTCAAAGCGGGCCGCCATCGCCTCCAGGCTGGCGCAGTCGGCGGTCAGGCCGGTGTCCTTCCAGGTGAAGTGGGCCATGGCAACCAGGGGACTCAGGGTTAGGGCAGCAGCAGAAGCCCCAGCACCACCAGTAGCAGGCTGGTGAGCCAGAAGCGGTGCACGACGCTCACTTCGCTAAGGCCACCCAGTTCAAAGTGATGGTGCAGTGGCGCCATGCGAAACAGGCGCCGGCCCTGGCCGGTGGCCGGGTTCTTGGTGGCCTTGAACACCCAGACCTGCAGGATCACCGACAGCGATTCGGCCAGAAAGACGCCGCCCATCAGCAGCAGCGGCCACAGGCTGTTGGACAGCAGGCCCACGCCCGCCAGGGCAGCGCCCATGGCCAAGGAGCCGGTGTCGCCCATGAACACCCGCGCCGGGTTGTGGTTGAAGGCCAGAAAGCCCAGCCAGCAGCCGGCCATGGCGACGCAGAACCCCGCCAGCACCGGGTCCCCTTCATGGGCGCGCAGCATCAGCTGCAGGCCCAGGCCGCTGAACACGATGGCGCCGCAGCCCGCCGCCAGCCCGTCGAGGCCGTCGGTCAGGTTGGTGGCATTGCTTTCGGCCAGGACCACGAACAGCCCCAGGGGCCAGATCAACAGGCCCAGGGGCAGCACCCAGCCCAGGGGCAGGGCCACATCACCGGCGTCGGCGCCCCCCAGCCAGCCCCCCTGGGCTGCCCAGACCAGAAACAGCAGCGCTGCTGCCGCTTGCAGCAGCAGTTTGCCGCGGGGCGACAGGCCCTTGTTGGTGCGTTTGGTGAGGCTGGTCCAATCGTCGATGGCACCGATCGCCATCGTCGCCAGGGTCAAGGCGGCCAGGGCCAGCAGGCGCGGGTCCTCGGGGCTGATCAGCCCCCCCACCAGCACCCCGACGGGCACCACCAGCAGGCCGCCCATGGTGGGCGTGCCGGCCTTGCTGTGGTGCGCCTGGGGTCCTTCCTGGCGGATCACCTGGCCCAGCTTGAGGGCCCGCAGCCGGGGTACCCCCCAGCGGCAGACCGCCACGCTGAGGCCAGCTGCCAGCAGCAACACCGGGGTGAGCAGCGAATTGGGCACCAGCAGATCGCTGCTCAGGCAGGCACCCGCCAGCACAAGGCCCAGCAACCCTGCCGAGCGGCGCGGATCACTGGGCCAAAGCTGGGCAAGGGTCTGCACAGAGGGTCGCAAGGCGGCTGGGGATCAGTCCTCCCAGTCTTCCTCAGCTTGCTCGTCAGCCTGGTTGTAATCCTCTTTTTCGCCCATCAGCGCCGACAGTTCTTCCTCTTCAACGGTGCTCACGTCCGTGCTGGCGGTTTCTTCGTCGGCCACCAGACGACCGCTGGTTTCGAGCCAGCTCAGCAGGTCGGGCTCATCGCGCAGGGGCAGCACCGGCGCCGGCTCCTGGCGCCCGTAGCGGGTGAGCGAGGGATTGATGCTGTCGAGCCGGCTGCTGTCGCCGGAGGCAAGGGTGCTCATGGGACGGATACTGCCGCGATCAGACCAATCCATCAGATTAGCTTTTCCAGTCCCGGTGCCCCATGGTGCGCTCCCTGCTCAGACTCTGGGCCCTGAGCCTGATGCTCAGTGTGGTGCTGGCCGCAGCCGCTGAGCGCTGGCCCCAGCCATTGCCCATCGTGCCGGCCGTGGTCGCCCTGCTGGTGCTGCTGCCGCCCCTGCTGGTGCTGGTCTGGCTTGGGTTCAATTGGCGTCTGCCTGCGCCGTCTGGCGGGAGCGGCACCGGCGAGAGGGGAGAATCGCAGGATGTCCAACCCAGAGAACTCTGATGGGTCGTGCCAAAAAGGCCGTACTGGCGTACTCCGGTGGTGTTGACACCAGCGTCTGCATTCCTTATCTGAAGAACGAATGGGGCGTCGAGGAGGTGATCACCTTCGCGGCTGATCTGGGCCAGGGTGACGAGCTGGAGCCGATCCGTCAGAAGGCCCTCGACTCGGGCGCCAGCCAGTCGATCGTGGGTGATCTGATCGAACCGTTCATTCGCGAGTTCGCCTTTCCGGCGATCCGCGCCAACGCCCTCTACGAGGGCCGTTACCCGCTCAGCACCGCCCTGGCGCGCCCCCTGATCGCCCGGCGTCTGGTCGAAATCGCCCGCGAGGTGGGGGCCGACGCGGTCGCCCATGGTTGCACCGGCAAGGGCAACGACCAGGTGCGCTTTGACGTGGCGATCGGCGCCCTGGCCCCTGACCTCAAGGTGCTGACACCCGCCCGCGAGTGGGGCATGAGCCGTGAGCAGACGATCGCCTATGGCGAGCGCTGCGGCATCCCGTCACCCGTGAGCAAGAAGTCGCCTTACTCGATCGATCTGAATCTGCTGGGTCGCTCGATCGAGGCCGGTCCGCTCGAGGATCCCAACGTCGAGCCCCCCGAGGAGATCTATGCCCTGACGGTGAGCGTCAACGCCGCTCCCGAGCAGCCCCAGGTGATCGAAATCGGCTTTGAGAACGGCGATCCCGTCAGCATCGACGGCGAACGCCTCGATCCGGTGAGCCTGATTCGCCGCGCCAACGCCCTGGCCGGCAGCCATGGCTTCGGCCGGCTCGACATGATCGAGAACCGGGTGGTCGGCATCAAGAGCCGCGAGATCTACGAGACCCCGGGCCTGCTGCTGCTGATCAAGGCCCACCAGGAGCTCGAGAGCCTCACCCTGGCCGCTGACGTGCTGCGCAGCAAGCGCCAGCTCGAGACCCAGTGGGCTGACCTGGTGTACCAGGGCCTGTGGTTCGGCCCCCTCAAGGACGCCCTCGACGGCTTCATCGAGCGCACTCAGGTGAGTGTCAACGGTCAGGTCAGGGTCAAGCTGCACAAGGGCAACGCCACGGTGGTGGGCCGCAGCTCAGGCCGCGACAGCCTGTATGTGCCTGACATGGCTACCTACGACGCGGGTGATCAGTTCGACCATCGCGCCGCCGAGGGGTTCATCTATGTGTGGGGTCTGCCGACACGGCTGTGGGCAGCGCGCCAGCGTCAGCAGGCTCTGCACTGAAAGCGTTCAACGGGGGGCGGGGCAGCAGCCGCAGCGGGCGGCGACGACCCAGTCCCCCGTTGCGCAGCAACAGGTGCTGCCGCAGGTCCGCATTGTTCTGCAACAAAAGCCGCTGCTGATCCAGCAGCGGCTGCAGCCGTTGGCGAAATCGGCTCTCGAACAGCTCGGGCAGATCCTCGAGCAGGGCTTCGAGAGCCGCGATGCGACGGCGGGTGTCCTGCAGCGCCTGAAGCTCAAGGTCCCGGTCCATGCCGGGACCTTACCCGGTTTCAGGCCTGGGCAGCAGCCTCGGTGGGGGCGGCGGTTGTTTCGCCGCTCACAGCGGGGATGCTGCGGGGTGCGGGCATCGGACCGTCCTGCTTGACGGTCAGGTAGCGGATCACGTCTTCGGACAGACGCATCGCCCGCTCCAGCGCTGCCACCTGTTGGCCGTCACCGTTGTGGTTCAGCTGAACGTAAATGCCCTCGCGGTGTTTGGCGATCGGGTAAGCCAGGCGGCGCTTGCCGCGCATCTGGCAATCGAGGACCTCGGCACCGGCCTCGGTGACCAGGTCGCGGTACTTGGTGATGTGACCTTCGACTTCTTCCTCCGGGATGTCCGGACGGAGGATGTACATCGTTTCGTAATAGGGCTGCGTCATGGTCGCCTCTGGGGTTCGGCAGGGGCCGGCAGGTCTCAGGACCCACCAGCGACGGATCAACCAACCTATCAGTCAGTAGAGCTGCATCCTCACGGCCTGGGACAGGCTGGGAATGTCGGCTTCCTTGCCCCGCAGGGCTTCGACCATGGCGAACACCACCAACACCAGGGCTCCCAGAAACACGGTGTTGCTCAGAGTCCGCAGGGCGAAACCGGCCCCCAGCGGGCTCAGCAGCACGCTGAACACCAGCGACAGCAGCACCAGCACGATGTCCAGCAGGATCGCCTGCAGCACGCTGAAGCGAATCATGTAAGGCACCCGCGCGTTGCGCACGACCCCCAGGTAAAGGGCCAGAAAAACCACAAAGCCGCCAAAGGGCACCATCTGCTGCACCAGGGCCAGGGGCAGAGCCGGCACGCTCAACCACTGCAGCACGGGCAGCAGGCTGAACAGGGATCGGCCAAACGGCACCGCATCGCTCCAGGGCAGCAGGTAGGCGGCGGCAGCCAGCAGCCGTTGCCACAGGGGTGGGTTGAGCATCGGCACAGCGGGGCGGGCGGTCAGTCTCGCAGGGCTGCCTCGACCGCCGTGGCCATGACGTCGACCGGCACGTCGTCGCGTCCGCTCCACAGCCGCAGCGCTGCCGCCCCCTGGTGCACCAGCATCGTCAGGCCATCGATGGTGGTGCAGCCGTGGCCGGCGGCCTGGCGCAGCAGTTGGGTGGGTCGGGGCACATAGATCAGGTCATAGACCGTGGTCCCGGGCCGCAGCGCTGCCAGTTGGCCCGGGTTCAGGGGGCACTGCTCGCTGCCCATGCCCAGCGGTGTGGTGTTGACCACCAGGTCGGCTGCGGTCAACAGGGGTTCAATCGGTTGGTCCAGCGTCTGGGTGGTCAGCTGGGGTGCCCAGGCGCTGCAGTTGGCGGCAAAGCTGGACAGGGCTTCGGCCCGTCTGCCGACCACGGTGATCGCGCCCAGCCCCAGCTCCACCAGGCCGGCCACCACGGCCCGCGCGCTGCCGCCATTGCCCAGCACCAGGGCGTGACGGCCCTGCCAGGTCTGACCCCGCAGCGGGGTCACGAAGCCTTCGACATCGGTGTTGGTGCCTAACCAGCCCCCGTCCTGGAGCGGCACCAGGGTGTTGACCGCTCCGACCCTCTCAGCCAGGGGGCTGAGCTGGCGGCACAGGGCTCTGACCGTTTGCTTGTGCGGGATGGTCACGCTCAGGCCGCGGCAGCCGATGGCCTCGAGGCCCTGCACCACCGTTGCCAGCTGTTCGGCCGGCACCGGCAGGGCCAGATAGATCCAGTCGAGCCCCAGCGCCGCGATGGCCGCGTTGTGCATCGCCGGCGAGAGCGAGTGACCCACCGGGTGGCCCAGGACCCCCAGCAACGCGGTGTGGGCTGTGATCGCAGGAGCCATGGCAGAGGTTCGGCAGCTGTTCGGGAACCACCCCTCGCCGGCTGAGGGCTCGGCTGATGAGGATGCCTGCAGTCTGAATTCATCACCTCAGGAGGTGGGAACCCATGGGCAAGGTTGTCGGTATTGACCTCGGCACCACGAACAGCTGCGTGTCCGTGATGGAGGGCGGTAAGCCCACGGTGATCGCCAACGCCGAAGGGTTCCGCACCACTCCTTCGGTGGTGGCCTACACCAAGAACCAGGACAAGCTGGTCGGTCAGATCGCCAAGCGTCAGGCGGTCATGAACCCCGAAAACACGTTCTATTCGGTGAAGCGCTTCATCGGCCGTCGGGTCGATGAGGTCAACGAGGAGTCAAAGGAAGTCAGCTACGGCGTCGAAAAGGCCGGCTCCAACGTCAAGGTCAAGTGCCCGGTGCTGAACAAGCAGTTCGCCCCCGAGGAGGTCTCGGCCGAGGTGCTGCGCAAGCTGGCCGAGGATGCGGGCAAGTATCTGGGCGAGACGGTCACCCAGGCGGTGATCACCGTTCCCGCCTACTTCAATGACTCCCAGCGCCAGGCCACCAAGGACGCCGGCAAGATCGCCGGTCTCGAGGTGCTGCGCATCATCAACGAGCCCACCGCGGCGGCCCTGGCCTACGGCCTTGATAAGAAGAGCAACGAGCGCATCCTGGTGTTCGACCTGGGGGGCGGCACCTTCGACGTCTCGGTGCTCGAGGTCGGCGACGGTGTGTTCGAAGTGCTGTCCACCTCAGGTGACACCCACCTGGGCGGCGATGACTTCGACAAGGTGATCGTCGATTACCTGGCCGACAGCTTCAAGGCCAACGAAGGCATCGACCTGCGCGCCGACAAGCAGGCCCTGCAGCGCCTGACCGAGGCGGCCGAAAAGGCCAAGATCGAGCTCTCCAGCGCCACCCAGAGCGAGATCAACCTGCCGTTCATCACGGCCACGCCCGAAGGTCCCAAGCACCTCGATCTGACCCTGACCCGGGCCAAGTTCGAGGAGCTGGCCAGCAAGTTGATCGACCGCTGCCGCGTGCCGGTCGAGCAGGCGCTCAAGGACGCCAAGCTGAGCTCCTCGGAGCTCGACGAGGTGGTGATGGTGGGTGGTTCCACCCGCATCCCGGCGGTGCTCGAGCTGGTCAAGCGCATCACCGGCAAGGACCCCAACCAGACCGTTAATCCTGATGAGGTGGTCGCTGTCGGCGCCGCCATTCAGGGCGGTGTGCTGGCCGGTGAAGTCAAGGACATCCTGCTGCTCGATGTCACCCCGCTGTCGCTGGGTGTCGAGACCCTGGGCGGGGTGATGACCAAGATGATCACCCGCAACACCACGATTCCGACCAAGAAGACCGAGACCTATTCGACCGCTGTCGACGGGCAGACCAACGTGGAAATCCACGTGCTGCAGGGTGAGCGCGAGATGGCCGGCGACAACAAGTCGCTGGGCACCTTCAGGCTCGATGGCATTCCGCCGGCTCCCCGCGGCGTGCCCCAGATCGAAGTCACCTTCGACATCGACGCCAACGGCATCCTGAGCGTCACCGCCAAGGACAAGGGCAGCGGCAAGGAGCAGAGCATCTCGATCACCGGCGCCTCCACCCTCAGTGAGACCGAGGTCGAGAAGATGGTCAAGGACGCCGAGTCCAACGCCGCTGCCGACAAGGAGAAGCGCGAGAAGATCGACCTGAAGAACCAGGCCGAGACCCTCATCTACCAGGCCGAGAAACAGCTCGGCGAGCTGGGCGACAAGGTCAGCGCTGAAGACAAGAGCAAGGTGGAGGACTTCACCAAGCAGCTCAAGGAGGCCGTCGAAAAGGACGACACCGACACCATCAAGACGGTGCTCGAGCAACTGCAGCAGGCCCTCTATGCCGCTGGTGCCGCTGTGTATCAGCAGGCTGGCGCCGCCGGTGATGCCCCCGGTGGCAACGGCGATGGTGCTGCAGCTGGTGGCAGCGGTGCCGATGACGTGATCGACGCCGAGTTCACCGAGACCAAATAACGGTTCAGGCAGGCGAGCTTGAGCTCA
>JBJOHB010000202.1:0-6436 GCA_046047915.1 Cyanobacteriota bacterium | reverse complement strand
GATGGCCAGAACAGCCACCAGCCCAGGCTGTGGAAGGTGCCCACCAGCACGGCCCCGCCCCAGCCCCCAGGCCACAGCAGCAGCAGCAGGCTGGTGAACTGCAGCACCGTCTTGGCTTTACCGCCCAGGGAGGCTGGGCCGCCGCTGGTTTCGGCGGCGCGCCAGCCACTGATCAGCAGCTCGCGGGCCAGCAGCAGCCAGATCGCCCACAGCGGCAGCCGGCCGGTTGCCCCCAGCCACAGCAGGGGGGCACTGATCAGGATTTTGTCGGTCAGGGGGTCCAGGCGGGCGCCCCAGACGCTGCCCCCGCCGGCGCGGCGGGCCAGCTGGCCATCGAGCCAGTCGGACAGACCGCCGGCCAGCAGCAGCAACCAGGCCAGGGGCGCTTGTCCCGCCGCCAGCGCCACGATCAGGGGCAGGCCCAGCAGGGCCCGCGTCAGCGTGAGGCCGTCGGCCCACTGACGCATGCGTTTTGGGGGCATCGCTCGGGCCGCCGCACTCGGCCCCAGAATGCCTGCAGTTGATCCGCCCTGCCCGTGGTGCAGCAGCCCGTCTCCGCCGTGATGACCACTCCGGTGCTCAGCGTCACCCAGGCCACCCCCCTGCAGGAGGCGGTGCAACGGATGAGCGAGCACCACGTCAGCGGCCTGGCGGTGGTCGACGCCGCTGGCACCCTGGTGGGCGAACTGACCGAACAGGACCTGATGGTGCGCGAAAGCGGTTTTGAAGCGGGCCCCTACGTGATGCTGCTCGACGCGGTGATCTACCTGCGCAATCCCCTGAACTGGGACAAGGAGGTGCACCAGGTGCTGGGCAGCACCGTCGGCGAGGTGATGAGCAAGACCCCCCACAGTTGCAGCGCCGAACTGCCGCTGCCGGCGGCGGCCAAGCTGCTGCACGAGCGCGGCACCCAGCGCCTGTTTGTGCTTGATGGCCAGAAACAGCCGATCGGCGTGCTCACCCGTGGTGACGTGGTGCGGGCCCTGGCCGCTGCGGGGTAGGCCGCCTCAGGGGGGCGGCAGCAGCGGCGGCGGCGGTGCCCCCGGGGGCACGGGCGCTGCGGCCTGGGGGCCCGGGGGCTCCTGGCTGACGGGCGGTGGCTCCTGCAGGGGCGGCATCGCTTGGGGGCTGTCCGTGTTGCTGCTGGCCGGTCCATCGCCGGGCAACGGAGTGCCCTCTGGCAGGACCAGGGGTGGGGGCAGATCGGCCGGCAGGTCGAGCGCTTCGCTGCCGGCTGCCGTGGCTGCGGCGTTGCCGCTGTCTTCGCTTTGGCGTTGCCGCAGGGCCAGCGGATCGGCGCTGATCGGCGGCTCGCGCAGGGGGGATCCCCGGCGCGCCACCTTGGCATCACCGCTGGGACGCGGTGCCCAGAGCAGGCGGGCGATCGGCTCCACACCCTGTTCCATCAGGCGGTTGAAGCCGGCCAGGGCCCGGTCGAGCAGCTGGCTGCCCAGGGTCTGCCCGCAGCTCAGCGGATTGCTGCAAGGCCCTTCGGCGGCTCTGGCGCTGAGCCCGGCCAGCAACGACCCCTGCAGGGGCGTGTCCCGTCGGCTCAGCCGCAGCATGTAGGGCACATGCACAAAGCTGGTGGCGCCACCGCTGATCCAGTTGGCGTCTTCCTGGCTGAAGCCCTTGACCCCTGGAATGATGAAACGGCTTTTCGAAGCGTGGTCGGGCATGTAGGCGGCCCGCAAGCCACGCCGCCGGGCCAGCGACCGGGTCTGCTCGAGGGTGAGGCCATCGCGGCTCATCAGCACCTCGATTCGCCCGTCGGGGCGCAGACCGATCAGCATGCGAATCCGCGGCAGGAAGTAGCGGATCTGCTGCCCCATGCTGATGCTGTAGGCCCCCTTGTAACTGGCGGGCGGCCGCTCCAGATCGTTGTAGATGCTGTGCAGCCCGCCGATGAAGGTGTCGAAGCGCTGGGCTCGCTCGCTGGTGAGTTCGCCATAGCCGAACTCCACACCGCCATCGCGGCGGATGCCCACGAATGCCCGTTGGCGGGCGGCCGTGCGGTTGCGGCCGCGCCAGATGCGGTCGCCGAGCTTCAGATCCCCCAGGGGGACCGTGACCTCACGGCCAGCCGCATCGACATGGCGCTCGTACATGGGGCCCGAGACAAAGGCCAGGGCGCTGCGATCGGCGTAGGCCTGGCCCTCCTGGTCCCAACCCTCGAACAGGTCGATCTTGACTTTGCGGGGATCGAAGTCGAGGGCGTAGGCCTCGCTGTCATCCAGCTGGCGAAACGGTTTGCCATCGCCGCGCACCACCAGGTCGCCGGCAGCCGGGCTCTTGGCTTCCGGCAGCGGTGGGGCGATCGCCACCAGAAAGGCGAGCAGTCCTGCCGGTATGGCAACGGTCAGGCTGCGCTTGCGGCGCCATAGGGGCCTGAGCGCTGGGTCAGGGCCTGTTGATTCCACGCCACAACGGCCCCATCTGCGATCAGCCAGAGGATCTCACCCTGGGCGGCAGGGTGACCCCCCGTCAAGCTGCCAAACGACGGCAACGCCAGCCGGGCTTGCTGCTGATCAAGGCTGAAACAGGGCGTGCGCACGCGGTTGTTGCCCCGCCCCAGGCTGGCCACCGGATGCAGATGGCCGCACACATTCAGGTGTCCAGGGCGCGGGTCGGGTTCATGGCTCAGCCACCAGGGGCCCAGGGCCTGGGGGGGCTCCTGGCTGAGCCGGCCGATCACACAGCCCTGGTCGTGGTTGCCGCCGATCAACCGCAGCGGACAGCCCAGCAACGCCGGCAGGGCCTCGAGCTTTTGCAGCAGGGCGGGTGTCAGACCGGTGCGGCTGTGAATCAGGTCGCCCAGCACGATCACCTGCGCTGGTGCCAGGCGGTGGCACAGCGCCAGCAGGGCGTTCAGGGTCGTCAGATCTCCATCCGAGGGCAAGGGGATGCCGGCCCGCTGGAACGTTTCGGCCTTGCCCAGATGCAGATCGGCCACCAGCAGGGTGCGGCGCGGCAGATCCCACACGGCCTTGGCCGCCAGCAGCTGCAGCGCCTGACCTTGCCAGTGCAGGGTGGCGGTGTCGTTCACCGCGTCCCCATCGCCCGCTGATAGGCCGGCCGTGCGCCGGTGGCAGCGATCGTGGCCCGCACGTTGGGGTAAGGGTTCAGGTCGATCTGGGGAAAGAAGATCGGCAGGTAGGCCAGGTAGGCGTTGACCGCGCAGTCGGCCACGCTCCAGCCCGGATCCCCCCAGGGGCCAGCCAGCAGCGAGCGGCCGCCGGCTAGCAGACCGTCCAGCACCCCCATCAGCCGGGGAAACTCCCGTTCGCGGTTGCTGGGCACAAACAGGGCCACCGCCAGGGTGGCATTGGCAAACAGCACCCACTGGGTGGCCAATGAGCGCTGGGCGGCTGCTGTGGCTGGGTCGCTGCTGAACTCCTGGCCATGGTTCTCGGCCAGATGCAGCAGCAGGGCCCCGCTTTCGAACAGCTGCAACGGCTCACCGCCGGGGGCCCTGAAGCCGTCGTCGACCAGGGCCGGCACCTTGCCAAACGGGTTGATCGCCGTGAACGCCTCCTGCCGGTGCTCCTGGGCCTCCATGTCCAGCTGGATCCAGGTGTAAGGAATGCCCTTTTCCTCCATGTACCAGCGGGGCATGGAGGCGCGGCTGCGGGCGCCGCCGTAGAGGGTGAGGGTCATGCGTCCGGGTGGGGCTGCATCGTCTTGATACCGCCGCAATCCTGCCAACTCTGCAGCATGCGTCTGAGCTCCTGTTGCATCTGCAGAAGCTCAGCAATTGAGTTGTCAATCGTGTCGACCTTGTTCGCCAGACTTGTTTTGAGGACGTCGCAGTTGCAGATGCCTGAGCGTCTGACCTCCAGCAATTTTTTGATCTGACTGAGGGGCATGCCGATATTTTTGAGAGCGCGAATCATGGTCAGGTCTGCAATGACAGGTTCAGCAAACAGGCGAAAACCTCCATCGGATCTGGTCAGCGGCTCGATCAGTCCCTGATCGCAATAGAAGCGGATGGTCTTCACCGAAACACCGGAACGTTCTGAAACCTCGCCAATCCGGATGCCAGGATGGGGGTTGGTCCGTTCAGTTGCGTGTTCACAACGGGTACTCTCAGCGCTGGCCATGGCCCTGTGAGCATCAAGGGTTGACCAACCATCTTAAGGAGACCCTGGTCAGGCAGCACAATGCCATGCGAACGGGCTGATGAGCCTGGATTTCGTGCGGTTCAACAGGCGCTGTTGAACTTAGAATCGATTGCATTCTCCATTTCGATGGTTCTGCCATGATTGCAATGTTGGCAACGGTCCTGGCTCTTGCATCCGGCTTGCCCGGTTTGCCTTCGCTCACCAACGTCTCTGGCGCTGTCAATCCGTCGGCTTTGCCTCGGCTCACCCCCCAGGCTGTCCAACTGGCCTGTGGCGGTGGCGGCGGTGGGGGCTACCGCAAGCCTGCCCGACCTGGAACCACGCAACACGGTCACGGTTGAATCGTCTCATCCCGTTGGCCTGATCAAGACAACAGGGGCCTGCTTGCTGCAAGCCCCTTTCTCCTCCTCAGCTTCAGAACTTGAATGTGGTTTTCACCAGGGCGCCGAACTGGTTGAAGCTGCCGTTGACGGGGGTGCGCATGCCGAGGGGCCGACTCAGATAGAAGAGTGCAGGGGTGACACTGATCTTGTCCGTGACTTGCGCCTTGTACCACCACTCCCAAGCGAAGTTTCCGTCATCGGGGGTTCTCCCACTGGCCAGCGCTGTCGCGAAGACGGCTTGGGCGACAGCCATGCCGAAATCATTTCCCTTGGCAAAGACGTCGGTCCATTGCAGACCCAGCATCCACGATTGGCTGGTTGTGACATTGGCGCTGGTGGCGCTCAAAGCACGGGCATAGCTTGTGCCATTGATGCCCCAGCCAGCACTGATCGAGGGGGCCCAGCCACTCGTCAGGGGTTGCCAATAGCCGCTCAGGCCAAAGGCATTGGTTGAGGCTCCGGCCGTGTGGTCGAGATTGCTGTGGACCGAGGGCGTGGTTGCCGGAATGAATGAGCCACCGGCCTGCAGATAGGTCCAGATGGCCGCCAGACCCCACTGCTCCTGCTGATAGGCCAGCTGCACAGAGCCGGTCCCACCTGAGTTGCGATTGGCGATGCCACCGCCGCCTGTCGGCAGACCAGCGGTTTGGGCTGCAGCAGTAGTGGGTGACCCCATCATCCCGTTGAAGGCCACGTAGTTGGCGCTCACGCTCCAGCTTTTGTTCTGCCACCAGAGACCGGCCCCTGGGCCGATGTTCTTGCTGTAGGCCGCGGGTGCCCCGTTGGTGGTCATGATGTTCAGAATCGCATCAGACGGGTAGACGCTCGGCCACAGGGCCAACATGTCCTCTTGGCCGACCCGGGCCCCCACCGTGGCGGTAAATCCCGATCCGACAGGCAGTTGGTAGAAGAGCTTGTACAGGCCAACAATGTTGGCTCCAGACGGTTGCTGGAAGGCAATCTCCAGCTCGGAACTGTTGCCGAGACCGTGGGGTTGGCCCGCAAAACTGGTGTTATAGAAATTGCCTGCTCTCAGGTTGGTGCGCAGCAGATCTTTGCCGGTGAAGCTAGTGTCGAAATTGAGCTGCAGGTCGTAGTTAAAGGTGATCGCATTGTAGAGATTGTAAGAAGTATTTGTGTTGCTGAAGCGATTGTAGGTATTGGCTTGATTTGTCACTGAATTGACGGCGGATCCCCCAAAGCCATTGCCGCCAACCACCATCGTCGCCTGGCCGCTGAATTTGGTGGTGGTGCTGAACTGCTGGGCCTCCAGCACACCCACCCGTTTTTCGAGGCCGTCCACCCGGCCGCGCAGCACGGTCAGCTCCTGCTTGAACTCGTCCATCAAGCGCTTGAGATCGTCGGTCTGCTCGCTGACGCGATCCAGGCAGGCATTCAGCAGGGCTGCCGCTTCAAAGCGGGTCATGGCCTGGCCGCCCTTGAAGGTGCCGTTGGGGTAACCGGCGACGCAGCCGTACTTCTCGACCAGGTTGCTCAGGGCCTGGTAGGCCCAGTCGGTGGGACGCACGTCAGAGAACTGGTTGACGCTGGTCACCTGGTTTTTCGAACGCAGGGCCCTCAGCTCGTCGATCTCTTGCTGCTCCATGTAGGCGTTGACGGCCGATAGGCCGGTCGGTGCCGCGATCCCATTGGCCATCACGGCTTGGGGCAGGGTCGTAGCCAGGCTCAAGGCCACCAGCTGGCCAGCTTTGACAGCCTTGTTTTTGGGAAACGTCGTCATCAATGCAGGGGTGCAGACGTTGATCAGGAGCGGATCTGCGGGCCGAGTCTGCGCCAACTCTCCAGAAAAATTTGGTTGGAGGAGGGTTTGTCTGCAACTGCTGATCGTTGCTCGGTTCAGACTGGTCAAAAGAGTCCGCATGGATGGCGACTCCTTCCGGTTCCCTGGACCGCGCTGCCCTGCAGCAGCTG
>JBJOHB010000201.1:0-3246 GCA_046047915.1 Cyanobacteriota bacterium | reverse complement strand
GCCAATGTTTACGGTCAGGACCAGCGCGTGGGCCTGAACCTGGCCCTGGCTGCGGTCAATGGCAGCGGCGGCATCAACGGCACCCCGCTGCGGCTGGCGATCGAGGACAGCGGCAGCGATGACCCGGGCGCCAACGCCGCCATGACCCTGCAGATCAACCGGGGCATGCTGGCGATCATCGGTCCAACGCTGTCGCAGCAGGCCTTTGCCGCCGACCCCATCGCCCAGCGGCGCGGGGTGCCTGTGGTGGCCCCCTCCAACACCGCCACCGGCATCCCGCAGATCGGCCACTTCATCAGCCGTGTCTCGGCCGCCAGCGGCGTGATCGCCCCCCTCTCGATCGCCAAGGCGCTGCAGCTCAACCCCGGCATCCGGCGGGCGGCCGTGTTCTATGCCCAGGACGACGCTTACAGCACCGCCGAAACGGCCGTCTTTCAGAAGGCCCTGGCTGCCAAAGGGCTCAAACCGGTCACGGTGCAGCGCACCAACCTGGCCGACAGCGACTTTCAGAGCCAGATCAGCGCCACCCTGGCCCTGAAACCCGATCTGATCGTGCTCAGCCTGCAGGGGGTTGACGGCGGCAACCTGGTGCGCCAACTCCGGGAACTGGGTTACAAGGGCACGATCGTGGTGGGCAACGGCATGAACACGCCGAACATCTACCCGATCTGCCAAAAGTACTGCGACGGATTGCTGATCGCCCAGGCCTACAGCCCCGAATTGGCCACCCCGGCCAACCGGGCCTTTGTGCAGGCCTTCAGCAAAGCCCAGGACGCCGGTGGTAAAGGCCCCCTGATCCCGCCCCAGCTCACGGCCCAGGCCTACACCGCCCTGCAGGTGGTGGCTGAGGCCCTGCAACGGCTCGACAAGCGGCAACCCCTCAAAGGCCTGAGCGTGGCTGCAGCCCGCACGGCCCTGATGGACGAAATCCTGGGCGGCACCTACCAGACCCCCCTGGGCGAGATCCGCTTCACGCCCGACGGCGAGGTGATTCAAAAAGACTTCTTCGTGGCCCAGGTGCGCATGAACCCAGGTGGGCGCAGCGGCCGTTTTGCACTGCTCAAGTGATGCCGCAGCGTTGAGCGATGGCTGATCTGACCCAACTGCTGCTCAACGGACTGTCGATCGGGGCGGTCTATGCCCTGTTTGCCCTGGGCTACACGCTGGTGTTCTCGGTGCTGGGGGTGATCAACTTCGCCCATGGGGCTGTGTTCACCCTGGGGGCTTACTTCACCTATCTGCTGATCGGTGGGTCGGTCGGTGCCAATGGTCTGCTGGCCGGCTTTCAGTTGCCCGTTGCTCTGCCGTTCTGGTTGGCCCTGCCCCTGGCGGGGCTGACTGCAGCGGCGGTGGCCCTGGTGATTGAGCGCATCGCCTTCAGGCCCCTGCGCGAGCGGGGGGCCGATCCCCTGTTGGCCCTGATCACCAGCCTGGGGGCCGGGGTGGTGCTGGTGAACCTGATCCAGCTGCTGGTGGGCGCCGAAAGCTACGCCATTCCGACGACAGCCCTGGCCGGCCTGCCGCCCGCCGTAAGGCTGCTGGGGGCCCAGGTGCGCACGGTGCAACTGCTGTTGCTGCTGGTGGCTGCTGTGCTGCTGGTGATCCTGAGCCTGTGGATTGACGGCAGCCGCAGCGGCAAGGCCCTGCGGGCCGTCGCCGAAGACCCGACCACGGCCCAGTTGCTGGGCATCCCCAGCGGCCAGATGATCCAAATCGCCTTTGGACTGAGTGGGTTTCTCGCCGGCATTGCCGGCGGCCTGGTGGGCCTGAGCGTCAGCATTGCGGGCCCGTACTTCGGCATCGGCTACGGGCTCAAGGGCCTGGGCGTGCTGGTGCTGGGGGGGCTGGGGAGTGTGCCAGGAGCCGTGCTGGGGGGGCTGATCATCGGCCTGGCCGAAGCCTGTGTGCCGGCCGAGCTCTCGGGCTACCGCGATGTGGTGGCCTATGGATTTCTGTTTGTGGTGCTGCTGGTGCGGCCCCAGGGGTTGCTCGGTCGGGTCCTGCCCACCAAGGTCTGAGCAGTGATGGAACCCAGCCTGCTAACCCAGATGGTGATCGGCGCTCTGCTGGGGCTCTCGGTCTACCTGCCCCTGCGCTGCGGCCAGCTGTCGCTGGCCACGCCGGGGTTCTATGCCATCGGTGGCACCCTGGCGGCGCTGCTCTCGACCCGGGTGAACGCCCTGGGCGGCAGCGACCCCAGCTACCCGATCAGCTCAGTGCTGCTGGAGATGGCCCTGGCCGGCACGTTGTGCGGCGTGCTGGCCAGTGGCATCGGCGCCGTGGTGCTGCGGCTGCGGGGGGTCTATCTGGCCATCGCCACCATTGCCCTGGTGGAGATCCTGCGGGTCACCACCCTCAACCAGGACGCCCTGGGCGGCGCCGTTGGCATTTTTGGCATTCCCCAGCCGTTTGACGACCCTGACGGTTACGCCGTCTTCACGCTGCTGCTGCTGGCGCTGGTGTGCTGGCTGTGCGCGCGGCTCGAACGCAACCGGCTGGGGCGGGCCATGGCCGCCATTCGTGATGACGAACTGGCGGCCGCCTGCCAGGGCATCGACACCGAGCGCACCAAGCTGCTGGCGTTTGTGCTGAGCGCCGTCGTGGCGGGGCTGACCGGAGTGATCAGCGCCCACTTTCTAAACAGCTGGAATGCCCGTCTGGGCAACTTTGACGCCAGCATCACCACCTTGGCCTTTGTGGTGTTCGGCGGTTCGCGCACCTGGGCCGGCCCCGTGCTGGGCGGGCTGGTGCTGACCGCCCTGCCGGAATTGCTGCGTCCAATCGGCGATCTGCGCCTGATCGTGTTTGGGCTGGTGATCCTGGTGGGCCCGCTGCTGTTGCCCCAGGGACTGATCAATCCGTCGCTGCTGGGCTGGCTCAGGAGGCGCCCATGAGCCCACCCCTGCTCGAGACCCGCAACCTGGGGGTGCGCTTTGGCGGGCTGCAGGCGCTCGAAGGCATCGACCTGCAGGTCCACAGCGGCGAAATTTTCGGCCTGCTGGGACCCAACGGTGCCGGCAAGACCACGCTGTTCAACCTGATTTCAGGCGTCACCGCTGCCAGCAGCGGTGAGGTGCTGTGGCGCGGCGCCGCGATCAACGGCCTCGATGCCAACCGCATCGCCCGGCTGGGCCTGGCCCGCACGTTTCAGAACCTGCGGCTGTTCAGCTCCATGAGCTGCCGCGACAACGTGCTGGTGGGCCTGCATCGCCAGGGGCGGCTGCCCTGGGCCGCCGCCCTGCTGGG
>JBJOHB010000200.1:0-3014 GCA_046047915.1 Cyanobacteriota bacterium | reverse complement strand
CAGGGCAAACAGCAGTCCGAACAGCACCAGTCCACCCATCAACCAGGCAGCCAGCCGTTTCATCGCATCACTCCAAGAGGCGTCAGGCAACGTTACAGACATCCCACGGCTGCGCCCAGCTCGTCAGCTTTGCCTTTTGCAGATCTTCAGATCAGGCCGCTCCAGCCTGGGGCGGCCAGGGCGAGCAGCAGAAACACCGCATCCACCGCCAGGGTGGTGATCAAGGTGGCAGCGGCCACCTGGTTGGTGGTGCAACCGCCGCGCCGCCGCAACCCCAGACCCAAACCCAGCAGGACCGCGGCAAACCCCAGCACCACCGCCAGATTGGCCGGGGTCAGCACCCGCATGGCCGCCTCCTGCAGCAGGCCCATGGCGGCGCCGGGTTCGGCCGCCAGCGCCGCCGGCCACAGGGGCATCAGGCCTGTGAGGGCCATGGCGGCATCGGTGGCGGCGGTCCCGACCAACGAGGCCAGGTAAACGCCCCCGGCCAGTTGCCAGCGGCTGCGCAATCCGGTCACCGCCAGGGGCAGGGCCAGCGCCTCGATCGGCAGGTGCAGCAGGGGATGCAGTCGCAGCCAACCCCAAAAGAGGCTGCCGCAGAACCAGCTGCCGGCAAAGCCCACCAGCACCGCCCCCAGCTGGGCGCGCTGCTGCTGCGCGCTGAGGCCGAGCAAGATGCCCGCGCTCAGCAGGGGGATCGTCAGCAGCGTGGCGATCAAGGGGTGCGCATGCACCAGCGGCGCCTGCACAAACACCGGCAGGGTCACCAACAGCACCGCCAGCCGCTGGGCGCTGAGCCGGCCCTCGACGGGGACCGTCCGCGGCTTCAGCGCGCCCAGCTCCAGCCCGGTGGTCCCCTGGTCGGCAAGCAGGCTGGGGGGGGCGCTGATCACCAAGCTGAGAAAAAACGTTGCGTAACCTTAAGGGCTTCGGCGCCATAGGGTTTGGGCGGGGCCCAGGCTCCTGTTGTTGCTGTCCCCGTGCTGCCGCCCCATGGTCCTGGCCGCGACCCCTGCTGTTCCAGGTCTGATCGAGGCCTGCTGGCGAGCCCTGGTGCTCGGCATCGTGCAAGGTCTGACCGAATTTCTGCCGATCAGCAGTTCGGCTCATCTCAAGGTGGTGCCGGTGCTGCTGGGCTGGGGCGACCCCGGCGTCTCGTTCACCGCTGTGATCCAGCTGGGCAGCATCGTCGCGGTGTTTGCCTATTTCTGGAGCGACCTGCAGCAGGTGGGCCGCGGCATCGCCCGGGCCGTGCGCCACGGCCAGTGGTCCGATCCCTCGGCCCGGCTTGGGTTGGCCATGGCCCTGGGCACGGTGCCGATCGTGGTGGCCGGTCTGGCGATCAAGCGCTGGCTGCCTGATTACGACAACTCACCGCTGCGCAGCATGACCAGCATCGCCATCGTCTCGATCGTGATGGCCCTGCTGCTGGCCTTGGCCGAACTGGTGGGGCGGCGCCGGCGGGACATCGAGCAGGTCACGCCCCGCGACGGTCTGCTGGTGGGCCTGGCCCAGGCCCTGGCCCTGGTGCCGGGGGTGTCGCGTTCGGGCAGCACCCTCACCGCGGCCCTGTTTGACGGCTGGCAACGCCCTGCTGCCGCACGCTTTTCGTTTTTGCTGGGGCTGCCGGCGATCACCCTGGCGGGGTTGGCCGAGCTCAAGGATGCACTGGCTTCTCCGGCCAATGGTGGTCCCCTGCCCCTGCTGGTGGGTCTGATTGCGGCTCTGGTGGTGAGCTGGCTGGCGATCGCCTGGTTGCTGCGGTATCTGCAGCGGCACGGCACCTGGGTGTTTGTGGCGTATCGCCTGCTGTTTGGCGTGGCGATCCTGCTCTGGTTCCGGGCGGCCTGATCGCGCGTCAAAGTGGGATGAGCGCTCTCGGCGTCCTTTTGGGCGCTGCCCTGGCCTGTGTGGAACGAACCCTCCACGGCTCTTGCCGCAGCTGCGTTGCCCGGGCCCCAGCGTCAGCCCGATGCGGCGGTGGTGGCCAGCGTCGAGCCCGGTTCGATCGGCGAGGAGCTGGGCTTTCAGATCGGCGACCGGTTGATCAGCATCAACGGCATGCGCCCCCGCGATCTGATCGATCTGCAGGTGCTCTGCTGTGAAGAGGAGCTGACCCTTGAGGTCGAGGACCCCGATGGCACCCGCCATGTGGTCGAGCTGGAAAAAGATGCCGATGACGGCCTTGGTCTGGGGTTCAGCGAGGCCCTGTTCGATGGCCTCAAACAGTGCAACAACCAATGCCCGTTCTGTTTCATCGATCAGCAGCCGCCCGGTCGACGCCAGAGCCTGTACCTCAAGGATGACGATTACCGGCTCAGCTTTCTCTATGGCTCCTACCTGACCCTGACCAACCTCAGCGAGGCCGACTGGCAGCGCATCGAGGCCCAGCGGCTCTCGCCCCTGTACGTCTCGGTGCATGCCACCGACCCTGACCTGCGCAGCCGTTTGCTGGTCAATCCCCGTGCGGGCCAACTGCTGGCGCAGCTCGCCTGGTTTGACCAGCGCGATCTGCAGATCCACGCCCAGGTGGTGGTCTGCCCGGGACTGAACGACGGTCCGGCCCTGGAGCGCACGCTTGTCGATCTGGCCCGCTTTGCTGGCGGCGACTGGCCGGCGGTGCTGTCCGCTGCTGTGGTGCCGGTCGGCCTGACCCGCTTCCGCCCAGCCGGCGATGGTCTGGTGCCCGTGGACCGGGATGCAGCCCGGGCGGTGATCGCCCAGGTGGAACCGTTGCAACAGCAGTTTCAGCAGCGTTTCGGTAGCCGCTTCGCCTGGCTGTCCGACGAGTGGTATCTGATCGCCGGGCTGCCCCTACCCCCCCGCCTCGCCTACGAGGATTTGCCCCAACAGGAAAACGGCGTGGGCAGCATTCGCGCCTTTCTTGAGGCCCTGGACCACGCGACCGCTGCCTTGCCCGCTCAGGTGTCCCCACCCCGGCGGCTCAGCTGGGTTGTCGGACAACTGGTCGGCGAGGCCCTGGCGCCGGCGGTGCAACGGCTCAATGCCGTTGC
>JBJOHB010000199.1:0-3835 GCA_046047915.1 Cyanobacteriota bacterium | reverse complement strand
CGGGCGATCTGAGCCACGGTACGGTTCATCGCCAGGTTGTTCTGGCCGGTGGCGATGATCAGGTTGACGCGGGTGATCAGGCCGTTGTCATCCACCCGGTAATGGTGAAACAACGTGCCGCGGGGGGCCTCGCTCACCCCTACCGCTTCGTTGGCATTGAGGTCCGCGTGGGCGCGCACGCGGCCGTGCATCAGGGTGTCGTCAGCCACCAGCTGCTCAATCCCTTCAAGACAGGCGACGATCTCCACCAGGCGGGCGTGGTGATACGCAAACGACGACGTCACGATGCGGGCACCGCTCTCGGCGGTGCCGCTGCGGGCGCGAAACTCGGCCAGCTCCTGGTCCGCCCAGGGAGTGCCGATGCGCTCGCACACATTGAGCCGCGCCAACGGGCCAACGCGGTAGATGCCGCCTGGATACCCCAGGGGCTTGTAGTAAGGGAATTTGAGATAGCTCCAAGGCTCAACCGCTTCGCCCAGGAAGCCGGCGTAGTCGTCTTCTGAGAGGCCATCGGCGACGATCTGGCCGCGGGCATCGACGAAACGGATGGCGCCCTCGATGCACGCCCAGCCGCCATCTGGGGCCACCAGGGCCATGAACAATGAATCGAACGTGCCAAAGCTGCGTTGTTCGCGCGCCAGCGGCCCATCGAGCAGGTGTTTGTAGAGCTCCAGCGCCTGGGCCGCGGTGGCCTTGGCTTCGGGCAACCGCGCCACGATCCAATCGCGGGCCTCAACGCTCAGGGGGCTGCGCACGCCGCCGGGCACGGCCCAGGCCGCGTGGATCTTGCGGCCGCCCAGCAGCTCGATCACCTTCTGGCCGAACTGGCGCAGGCGAATGCCGGCGCGGGCCAGCTCCGGGTCGGCCGCCATCAGGCCAAACAGGTTGCGGCGGGCCGGATCGCTCTCCCAGCCCAGCAGAAAGTCGGGGCTGCTGAGGTGAAAGAACGACAGCGCATGGCTCTGGCAGATCTGGGCCAGGTTGAGCAGCCGCCGCAGCTGCCGCGCCGCCGGTGGCACCTGCACCGCCAGCAGCTTGTCGCCGGTCTTGGCCGCCGCCAGCAAATGACTCACCGGACAGATGCCGCAGATGCGTGCGGTGATGCCCGCCATCTCGGTGAAGGGGTGCCCCTCGCAGAAGGTCTCAAAACCGCGGTACTCGACCACGTGAAAGCGGGCCTCGGCCAGTTGGCCCGCGTCATCGAGGTACAGGGTGATCTTGGCGTGCCCCTCGATGCGGGTCACCGGGTCGATCGTGATCGTGCGCCCCATGTCAACCAAACCGCAGCAGATCGGCGCCTTCGAGCACGGGCCTGCGGCCCTGCAGCAACGGCTCCAGCACCGCGCGGATGCGCGGCGCAGACGGTGGGCAACCCGGCAGAAACAGATCGACAGCGATCACCTGGTGCAACGGCAGCACCCGCTCCAGCAGCTCGGGCACGACGCCCGGGGCATGGGGGTGCTGGGGCGCCTGGTCAGCCAGCTCGACATAACCGCGCTCCAGCACACTCTGACGGCTGCCGCCAAAGGCACCAGCCCAGAGGTTGCGCAAGGCCGGCACATTGCCGGTGACCGCGCAGTCGCCGAACGACACCACCAGGCGGCTGCGCTCTCGCAGCTGCAGCGCCAGCGCGCGGTTGCCTGCGTTGGCCACGGCGCCTTCGACCAGGCAGATGTCGACGTTCTCAGGAAACACCTTGGTGTCGCTCGCCACCGGCGAGTAGACGATCTCGGCCCAGCGGGCCAGCTCGAACAGCCATTCGTCGAGATCGAGCAGCGACATGTGGCAACCGCTGCAGCCGGCCAACCAGACCGTGGCCAGACGGATGCGGCGGGCGGGCCCGGGCATCAGTTGCCCCCCTGGTTATGCCATTGGTGCTGCTCACGGGCCTGGCGCAGCAACGCCGCCCGATCGCGGTGGGGCTGCCGTTCAGCGGTGCCGTCGCACTTGCGAGCAATGGCGCCGGTGGGGCAGGCATCGACGCACTGGCCGCAGCTGGTGCACGCCTCCACCACACCCCAGGGCTGATCCAGCCCCGCAATGATTTGGCAGTGGCTACCCCGCCAGGCCACATCCCAGACATGGGCGCCCTCGAGCTCGTCGCAGGCGCGCACGCAGCGAGTGCAGAGGATGCAGTGGTTGTGGTCGATCACAAACAGTGGGTGGGAGGCATCCACCGGCCGCCGGGCGTACTGGTAGGCGACGCGCACGTGGTCCATGCCCACCGCCACCGCCGCGTCCTGCAGCTCGCAGGCGCCATTGGCGACGCAGAAGGCGCACACATGGTTGCCTTCGGCAAAGAACAGCTCCACCGCCATGCGCCGCCACCCCTGCAGCTGGGCTGTGCCGGTGCGCACCACCATGTCCTGGGCGGCAGCGGTGGCACAGGCCGGCAGCGGCCGCGGCGCACCGTCCACCTCCACCAGGCAGAGGCGGCAGGCCCCCACCGGGCTGAGGCCCTCCAGAAAGCAGAGCGTGGGCAACGCCGCGCCGCGCTTGCGGCAGGCCTCCAGCAGGCTGGCGCCGGCAGGCACGGCGACGGGCTCGCCGTCGATCTGCAGGGTGAGCACACTCATGGCGGAGCCCCCCCGCAGGCGGCTTCGTATTCGTGGCGGAACCAACGCAGAGTGCTGAGCACCGGATTGGGCGCCCCCTGCCCCAAACCGCAGAGGCTGGTGGCCTGGACCATGGCGCAAAGCTCTTCGAGCCACGCCAGATCAGCGGCACTGGCTTGGCCCTCGCAAAACCGGCTCAGGAGCTGCTCGAGCTGCACGGTGCCGGCGCGGCAGGGCAGGCATTTGCCGCAGCTCTCAGCAGCGCAAAATCCCATGAAATAGCGGGCCAGCTGGGGCATCGGCAGGCCCTCGGGCAGCACGACCATGCCCCCCGAACCCAGCATCGATCCCAGCTCCGCCAAGGTTTCGTAGGTGATCGGGGTGTCGAGCAAGGCTGCGGGGATGCACCCCCCAGCCGGGCCGCCGGTCTGCACCGCCTTGACCCCGCTGGCACCCCCCATGGTCTCGACCACGGTGCGCAGGCTGGTGCCCATCGGCACCTCCACCAGGCCGGTGTGAGGCAGGGCGCCCGAGAGCGAAAACACCTTGGTGCCGCGGCTGCGCCCCGTTCCCAGCGCGGCATACCAATCGGCTCCGCGCCGCAGGATCGCCGGCACCGCCGCCAGGGTCTCGACGTTGTTGATCAGCGTGGGGCGGCCGAACAGTCCCTGCTGGGCGGGATAGGGGGGCCGCTGCCGCGGCGTGCCGCGGCCACCGGCGATCGAGGCCAGCAGAGCGGTCTCTTCGCCGCAGACGTAGGCACCGGCCCCCACCCGCAGCTGCAGGTCGAGACCCTGCAACAAATCGTGCTGCAACAAACCGTGCTGCCGCAGCTGCTGCAGGGCCCGCCGCAGCCGGGCGATCGCCAGCGGGTACTCGGCCCGCAGATAGACGTAGCCGAGCTCGGCGCCAACGGCATAGGCAGCAATCGCCAGACCCTCGAGCACGCGGTGCGGATCGCCCTCGAGCACGGCCCGGTCCATGAATGCTCCGGGGTCGCCTTCGTCGGCGTTGCAGACCACCACCCGCGGCCCCGGCGGCTGCAAGGCCACGGTGTCCCACTTGAGGCCCGTGGGATAACCCGCCCCGCCGCGGCCCCGCAGGCCGCTGCGGCGGATGCGGGCGCGCACCCGCTCAGGGCGACCTTGGGCGCGGCAGCGCTGCAGCTGGCTGTAGGCCCCATGGGCCAGGGCATCGTCAAGGGATTCGGGGTCGACCAGACCCAGGCCCTCCAGCACCACCGGCTGTTGCAGGGCAAAAAACGGATGCTCGCCATCGAC
>JBJOHB010000198.1:0-9323 GCA_046047915.1 Cyanobacteriota bacterium | reverse complement strand
CCCAGGACCAGTTCGATGTGCTGCTCAACCTGGGCTACGACTGGCTGCCCCTGTGGCTGACCCCGCGGACCCAGACGCCGCTGGCCCATTTGGTGAGCATGGGTTCGGTCAGTGCGGCCATGGATGCGGTGATTGCCAGGATCAGCGCCAGCCACCCGCGCCATCTGGCCTTTCACAGCGCCAGTCAGGCGGCCGACTTCGATTTGAGCCAGCCACCCCTGCTGCTGGGCAATGGCTTTGACCTGGAGCGCTATCGCTTCAGCGCCCATCCCACCAACCAATTGGGCTGGGCGGGCCGGGTGGCACCCGAAAAGGGACTCGAAGACGCCGCCGCCGCCGCCGCCCAACTGGGCCTGCCGCTGGTGGTGATGGGCCTGGTTGAGGACCGGCAGTACGCCGCGCGGGTCGAGGCTTCGGTCCCGGCCGGCACCCTGATCTGGCGGGGTTTTCTGGAGGCGGCTGACCTGCAGGCCGAACTGGGCCGCTGCCGCGCCCTGCTCAACACCCCCAAGTGGAATGAAGCCTTCGGCAATGTCGTGGTCGAGGCTCTCGCCTGCGGCGTCCCGGTGGCCACCTATGCCCGCGGCGGTCCCGGCGAGCTGATCCAGGACGGGTGCAACGGTGCCCTGGCCCGCCCTGACGAGGTGCAGGATCTGGTGGCGGCCTGCCAGCGCGCCCTGGCCATCGATCGGGCCGCCTGCCGCCGCTGGGCCGAAACCCACTGCTCGTTGGCTGGGTTTGCGCTGCGGGTTGAGACCTGGCTCCAGGAGCTGCAGCGGGCCTGAGAGACTGCCTGCCGAGACGCCAATCGGGACCTTGCCAGCCACCGGATCCGCTGTGACCGTGCTGCGTCGTTGGTGGGTGCTGCTGGTCTGCCTGGGGGTTGGAGCCCTGCTGCTGATCCTGGGACTGGGCCAGAGCGGCCTGGTCGACGAGACCCCGCCCCTGTTTGCGGCCTCGGCCCGGGCCATGGCCGAAACCGGCGACTGGCTGACGCCGCGGGTCAACGGTCTGCCCCGGTACGACAAACCGCCGCTCGTCTATTGGTTGATGGGGCTGGGCTACCTGCTGCCCGGCCAGACCAGCTGGAATCCACTGGGCACCTGGGCGGCCGGGCTGCCATCGGCCCTGGCCACGATTGCCGTGATGCTGACCCTGGCGGCAACCCTGCAGCGCTGGCCCCAGGCCGGTTTGCGCCGCGACAGCCTGGCCAGCCAGCTGGTGGCCCTGACCGCTGCGCTGGCCTATGCCCTGTCGCCGCTGAACCTTCTCTGGGGACGGCTGCCGGTCAGCGATGCCCTGTTGTCGGCGCTGGTGGGCATCAGCCTGTTGCTGTTCTGGCAAACCCAGGCGCGCCGCCAGAGCAACGGCATCGGCTGGCGCGGCTGGTGGCAGGGCTGGCTGGTGCTGGGACTGGCGGTGCTGGCCAAAGGGCCGGTGGCGGTGGTGCTGGTGGGCCTGAGCCTGCTGGCTTTTGGCCTCAGCCAGGGGGAACTGGCGGCGCAACTGCGGGGATTGCGGCTCATCCGCGGCCTGGGCCTGACAGCAGCGGTGGCGTTGCCCTGGTATGCGGCCGAGCTGCTGGTGGAGGGCAGGCCCTACTGGGACAGTTTCTTTGGCTACCACAACCTGCAACGGTTCACGGCGGTGGTCAACGACCATCTGCAGCCGTGGTGGTTCTTTGGGGCGATGCTGGTGGTGGCCAGCCTGCCCGTCACACCCCTGTTGCTGCAGGGGCTGGCCCGGGCCCTGCAGGGCGGCGCCGCCCGCCCCCCCGAGCAGTCGCTGGGGCGTCTGGCGGCCTGCTGGCTGCTGGTGGTGCTGGCCTTCTTCACAACAGCAGCCACCAAGCTGCCGAGTTACTGGATCCCGGCCACCCCGGCCGCTGGGATCCTGATCGCCCTGGCCGCCCAGCGCCCCGCCAGGCTGGCCTGGGGTCTGAGCCTGACCCTGGCTGCCGCCATCGCCCTGGTGCTGGCCAGCTCGCCCAGCTGGTTCGGGATCGTCAGCGACCCCGAAATGCCGACCCTGGCCGCCGACGTGCTGGCCAGCGGCCACCTGCAGCGGGCCGCCCTGTGCTGGGGCCTGGCTGCAGCGCTGCCGTTGTTGCTGCTGGTGTTGCGCCGGGGCGGGCCCGCCCGCCTGCTGGCCCTGCAGCTGCCGCTGGTGGGCTTTGCCGTGCTGGCCCTGCAGCCGCTGTGGGACCTGGGTGATCGCCTGCGGGGGCTGCCCGTGCGGCAGATGGCGGCGGCCGCCGTCCAGCACCGCAGGCCCCAGGAATCGCTGGCGATGGTCGGCATCCTCAAGCCATCGCTGCACTACTACAGCCGCCGGGTGGTGCTGTACGAGGGCAACGAGCCCACCGACCTGGCCAACCTGGCCGACCGGCTGCAACGGGAACGGCGCCGGGGGCAGGCCCCCAGCTCGGCCCGCCAGCAGCCCACCGTGCTGGTGGTCATCGACGCCCGCACCGCCGCCCTGCCCCACTGGCAGGGCCTGGCCCCCACCCCCCTGGCCCAGGCCGGGCTGTACCGCCTGTGGCGGCTCGAGCGCAGCGCCCTTGAGCGCCGGGCCGCCGAACTGGCCCGGGAAGGCATTCGCCCCCGTTGGCAGGAGCCCAGGCCCGAACGTTATTGAGGGGCTTGAAGGCTCTGACGCCGGCAGAAGCTGCAATGGCCCCAGCGGGCCATTTCGCCGGCAGGGGCCGGGCTGCCGCAGGCGGGGCAGGCGGCCATGCCGTGCACATCGACGCGGCTGGGATGGCAGTTCCAGGCCTCCTGCACCGCCGCACCATCAGCCCCGGCCTCCGCCAGGGGACGGGCCTGCTCGATGCGCAGGTCCCGCAGGTTGAAGCCGGCCACCCGCAACGCCGCCAGCAGCTGGTGGCGGTTGTACTGGAGGGCCTGCAGCCAGGGGCCGGGGGCGGCGCCCACGGTGAGCAGGCCGCCCTGCAACCGCAGGGGCCGGCAATGGGGTGCCAGTTGGGGACCACAGGCCCGGGGCCACGCCTGCCACAGCGCTGCCAGATGGCCGCCTTGCTGCCAGCTGCGCTGGAGGTCCCCCAGACACGCGGCCAAGGGGGAGGCTGGCGGCCTGGGCGCCGCCACCAACAGGGCCAGGTTGCCGATCTGACGTGTCTGCTGGCGGGAGGCCTGGGCCATGGGGCAACCTTATCGAGTGTGCGGCCACCGCGCTGGTGAATTGCCGCACGCCCTGGCTACCCTCTGCCCCTGCCCCCGCCGCCTTCGATGGGCTTCTTTGATCGCCTCAGCCGTCTGATCCGCTCCAACGCCAATGCGGTGGTCGGTGCCATGGAAGATCCGGCCAAGATCCTCGACCAGTCGGTCGCCGACATGCAGGCGGACCTGATCAAGCTGCGCCAGGCCGTGGCCACCGCCATCGCCAGCCAGAAGCGCATTCAGAACCAGGCCGAGCAGGCCGAGGCCCAGTCCAAAACCTGGTACGAACGGGCCGAGCTGGCCCTCAAAAAGGGCGAAGAGGACCTGGCCCGCGAGGCGCTGAGCCGCCGCAAGACCTGCCAGGACACGGCCACGGCGCTCAACACCCAGCTGCAGAGCCAGGCGGGCCAGGTCGACCAGCTCAAGAAGAGCCTGGTGGCCCTCGAAAGCAAGATCGCCGAGGCCAAGACCAAGAAGGACATGCTCAAGGCCCGGGCCCAGGCGGCCCAGGCCCAGGAGCAGTTGCAGAGCGCTGTCGGCAGCCTCGGCACCAACACCTCGATGGCCGCCTTTGAGCGCATGGAGGAGAAGGTCGAAGCGCTTGAGGCCCGCAGCCAGGCCGCTGCCGAACTAGCCGGTGCCGATCTCGAAAGCCAATTCGCCGCCCTCGAGGGGGCACCCGAGGTGGATGACGAGCTGGCGGCGATGAAGAACCGCCTGGCCGGCACGGCAGCTGCACCCCAGCTGGAGCCGGTCAAGGTGAGCGAAGTGGATCCCGAGCTCGAGGCGCTCAAACGCTCGATCGACAAACTCTGAGCCGGCGGTCCCCAGCGAACGCCGGTGCCGGCTCCATACAATCGGCCCAGTGCTGTTCCTGACTGCTGTGGCTGTCGCCGAGTTCACCGATGCCAACTTCCAGGCTGAGGTTCTGGAAGCCGAGGGCCCGGTGCTCGTCGATGTCTGGGCCTCCTGGTGCGGCCCTTGCCGGCTGATGGCACCGCTGATGGACTGGGCAGCCAGCGAGTACGCAGGCCGGCTGACGGTCGGCAAGCTGGAAGCTGACGGCAACCCCTTGAGCCGTGATGCGCACCGAATCCAGGGCCTGCCCACCCTGATCGTGTTCAACGGCGGCGCCGAAATCGCCCGGCACGAAGGCGCCATGGCCCAGCCGCAGCTCAAGGCCTTTCTCGATGCCCATCTCTGAGCGCGTCGGCCGCCTGGGCAGCGGCGTCTTTGCCCGCAACGACCGGCGCAAGGCCGCCTACGCCGGCAAAGACCCCCTGCTTGACCTGTCGCTGGGGTCCACCGACCTGCAACCGCCCCCTGCTGCGATCGCCGCGATGCAGCAGCAACTGGGCCGACCTGACAGCGCGGCCTATTGCCTGCATGCCGCCACGGCCCCATTTCGCCAGGCCGTGGCCCGCTGGGCCCTGCGCCGGTTTGGCACCAGCGTCGATCCCGAGCGCGAGGTGCTGCTGCTGGTGGGGTCCCAGGAGGGCACAGCCCACCTGCCCCTGGCGGTGCTGAACCCTGGCGAAGCCGCGCTGCTGCTGGATCCCTACTACCCGTCCCACATGGGCGGGCTGCACCTGGCGTCGGCCGAACCGGTGCTGCTGCCCCTGCGGGCCGACCAGGGCTGGAAGCCGGATTTTGACGCCGTTGATGCCGCCACCTGGGCCCGGATCCGGCTGATGGTGCTGGGCTTTCCCCACAACCCCACCGCCACCACCGGCGAGCAGGCCTGGGTCGACGCCGCGGTCAGCCAAGCCTTGCAACACGGCTGTGTGCTGGCCCATGACAACCCCTATGTGGACCTGGCGCTCGAGGGCGAGGCGCCGGCCCTGCTGCGCAATCCCGCCTGGCGGCAGGTGGGCATCGAGTTTTTCTCCTTCTCCAAGAGCTGGTGCCTGGGGGGCTACCGGCTGGCCTTTGCGATCGGTGCCGAGGAGCTGATCGGCGCCCTCAGGCAGCTCAAGGGTGTGGTGGATTTCAACCAATCCCTGGCCCTGCAGGCCGGGGCCATCGCCGCCCTGGAGCAGGCCGGCGACTGGCCCGCGCAGCTGCGGCAGGTCTACCGCGAACGGAGGGACCGCATGGCCGCCGCCCTCGAGGCGGTGGGCTGGCCTGTGCCGCTGCCATCGATGGCCCTGTACCTGTGGTTGCCCCTGCCCCCGGCCGCCAGGGCCCTGGGGCTCGATTCGGAAACCTTCAGCGCCCGCCTGCTCGAAGCCACGGGTGTGGCCCTGACCCCTGGCAATGGCTTTGGCCCCGGGGGCGAGGGCTGGCTGCGGCTGGCGCTGGTGCACCCGGTCGAACAGCTCGAAGCCGGGGCTGCGCGCATCGGCCGGTGGCTGGCGAGCCTTTGACCGCCGCCGGCTGGCAGTTGCGCCGGCTGGCGGTCTGCAACAGCAGCGAAGACGAACTGGATGGCTGGTTGCGCACCCTGGGACCCGAAGCCCAGACGATCCTGCAGTCCCGGTCCCTGGCGGTGGTGGCAGACCAGCAGCGGCAGGGGCGTGGGCAGCGGGGCCGCGTCTGGCAGTCGCCGCCAGGCGGGTTGTGGCTCAGCGCCGCCATGGCCTGGCCGGCGGGGGCCGCCGAGCCCGGCTGTGGCACCGCGCCGTTGACCCTGGCGGCGGCGCTGGGTCTGGCCCTGCAACTGGAGGCCCTGGGACTGAGCCCCCAGATCAAGTGGCCCAACGACCTGCTGCTCCACGGCCGCAAGCTGGCGGGGCTGCTGGCGCGGCTGCGACTGGCCGGCGGCCGGGTGCGCTGGGCCCAGGTGGGGTTGGGTCTCAACGGCACCAACCCGGTGCCGACCGGGGCAATCGGGCTGGGCGAGTGCCTGCCGTGCGAGCGGGCCGAACCGGCGGCGCTGCTGCCCCTGGGCCTGGCCGGCCTCGACTGGGCCCGCGGCCACGCCCATGAACCCGAAACGGTTCTGACCCTGGCCAACGAGCGCCTGGTCCGGCCGCCCCAGGGGGTGCTGCACGCCGGCCAGCGCTGGACGGTCTGCGGCCTGGGCCGCCAGGGAAGCCTGCTGGTGCGTTGCGGCGATCAGCAGCTCGAACTGCAGCAGCTCGAGCCCCAACCGGCATCAAGCCAGGAGCCGCTCAGCCCAGAAAATCCTGCTTGAGCTTCTGGATGCGGGCCAGCAGCTCGGCCCGTTTCTGGGACCTGAGCGCATTGGCGGCCAGGAACTGCAGGGCGCTGATCAGGCCCACCAGCTCCAGCAGACGACCGACCAGGGGCAGTTCGTTGATCGCCCCCAAGGTGGCGCCGGTGAGCTTGATCGTGATGCCGGCCACCACCAGCAGGCTGACCAGCCGCAGAGCGGGCAGCAGATCGGTCAGGTTGTGCAGCGGGGCCGCCCCCAGCCGGGCCAGCAGCTGGTTGATCAGCTGCAGCGGCAGTCCCAGCAGCCGCGCGGTCTCGGCGTCAGGGCTCGCCGCAGCGGCCGGTGCTGGTTGAGGCGCCGGGGTGGCAAGGGGCGCCGGCGTCGCCACAGGGATCGCCACGGGCTCCGGTGCTGAAGCTTCGGCGACCAAAGGCTCGGCCACGGGAGGCTGTGCGACGACTGGCTCGGCAACAACAGGCTCGGGCTCAGGGGTGTCGACAACGGCTGTCTCTTCAGCCGTCACCGCTGGGGTCTGCTCCTGCTCGGTGGGCACCGACATCGCCGCTTCGCCTCGTTTGAAACTGGGCCTTTCTACGGTGTCTTCAGGCCAGGGCCAACCCCTTGGCGTCAAAAACGCCCTCAAACAGCACCGACGACAGGTAACGCTCGCCCGAGTCGGGCAGCACGACCACGATCGTGCGCCCGTCGAACTGGGGTTCGCGGGCCAAGCGCAGGGCCGCCACGGTGGCAGCACCGCAGCTGATGCCGGCGAGGATCCCCTCCTCGCGCATCAGCCGCCGGGCCATGGTCACCGCCTCGTCATCGCCGACGGTCTCGACCCGGTCCACCAGCGACAGATCCAGGTTGGCGGGCACGAACCCGGCCCCGATCCCCTGAATCTTGTGGGGACCAGGCTTGAGCTCCTGGCCGGCCAGGGTCTGGCTGATCACCGGACTGTTGGCGGGTTCAACGGCCACCGACACCAACGGCTGGCCCAGGGTGGTCTTGATGTAACGGCTGACCCCGCTGATCGTGCCGCCGGTGCCGACACCGGCCACCAGGGCATCGACCTGGCCATCGGTGTCCTGCCAGATCTCGGGGCCGGTGGTGTCGTGGTGGATGCGGGGGTTGGCCGGATTGGCGAACTGCTGCAGCAGCACGAACCGGTCGGGGTCAGAGGCGGCCAGCTCCTTGGCGGTGTTGATCGCCCCGGGCATGCCAAGGCGGCCTTCGGTCAGCAGCAGCCGAGCCCCATAGGCCGTGAGCAACTTGCGCCGCTCCAGGCTCATGGTCTCGGGCATGGTCAAGGTCAGGGGGATCCCGCGCGAGGCCGCCACAAACGCCAGGGCGATGCCGGTGTTGCCGCTGGTCGGTTCGATCAGCTCTTTGCCCGGCCCCAGCAGCCCGTCTTGTTCGGCCTGCCAGATCATGGCGGCGCCGATGCGGCATTTGACCGAATAGGCAGGATTACGGCCCTCGATCTTGGCCAGCACCCGCGCCCCGCAGCCCTCGGTCACCCGGTTGAGCTGCACCATCGGCGTGCGGCCGATGCTGAGGCTGTTGTCGGCAAAGATGCTGCTCACCCTGGCAGGCCTGATGTCGCTGCGGGCACCCTAGGCAGCATTGGCAGGATCAGCTCGATCTGGGCACCACCGCCGGCATGGTTGCCGGCCTGCACCCGCCCGCCCTGGCTGACGGCGATCTGTTGGACGATCGCCAGGCCCAGGCCGCTGCCGGTGCGGGCGCCTTTGGCCCGGGATGGATCGCCCCGGTAAAAGCGTTCAAACAAATGCTCTTGGTCCTCACTGCTGAGGCCCGGACCCTGGTCGCGCACCGCCAGCAGGCACCAGCGCCCCCGGGGCTGGATCGACACGGTGATGCAACCACCATCAGGGCTGTAGCGCAGGGCGTTGTCGAGCAGGTTGAGCAGGGCCCGGTGCACCCGCGCACCATCGGCCTGAATGGCGATCGGGGCCCGCTGGCCGCTGCGGCCAGGCCTTTCGATGGCCAGGCTGACCTGGCGCTGCTCGGCGATCGGTCGCAGGCCCTGCCAGACCTGCTCGATCAGGGCTGGCGCCTCAAACCAGAGCGGGTTGGCGCGGGGCTCGGGCACGCTGTTCTCGAGCCGCGACAGTTCGAGCAGATCGCCCACCAACTGCTGCAGCCGTAGCAGTTCGCGCTGCAGCCGCTGCACCAACACGGCGTTGGCCGGGGTGACCCGACTGGCCAGGCTGTCGCCGACCAGCAACAGGGCCGTCAACGGTGTCTTGAGCTCATGGGCCACATCGCTGACCCAGCGCTCCTGCTGGGCCAGCTGGGCCTCGAGTGAGCGGCGGCTGGTGAGCAGCAGGGCCAGCCAACCGCCATCGGCCGGCAGAGCCAGCAGCTCCAGCTCGCCTTCAGGCGAGGCCCAGCCCAGCCGCTGGGCGCGGTCCTGGCGCCGGGCCTGCTGCACCGCCTCTTGCAGGGCCTGGTCCTGGCTGAGCTGGGCCAGCACAACCCCCTGCCACAGGCGACTGCCATCGATCTGCAACAGGCGCTGGGCCCGGGGGTTGAGGTGCACCACCCGATCGTCCCGATCCAGAATCAACCAGCCGCTGCTGGAGGCATCGATCCAGCCCAGCAGCCGCCTAAGCGCCCCGCGCCGCCCGATCGCACCACCGCTGGGGCTGCGGCGCAGCAACCAGGCCAGCGCCAAACCCAGGGCCACCCCCAGCAGCCCAGCCAGCAGCGCCGACGGCGGGCCGCTCACCCGAAGCGGTAGCCAAAGCCGCGCACCGTCACCAGGTGCTCGGGGGCCGAGGGGTTGGCTTCGAGCTTCTCGCGCAGCCAGCGGATGTGCACGTCGACAGTTTTGCTGTCACCGATGTAGTCGTAACCCCAGATCTGCTCGAGCAGCTTGTCCCGGCTCCAGACCCGGCGCGGATGGCGCATGAACAGCTCGAGCAGGCGGTACTCCTTGGGGGACAGGTTGACCGGCAGGCCGTCACGGGTGACGCGGCATTCGTCGGGGTAGAGGCGCAGGT
>JBJOHB010000197.1:0-4162 GCA_046047915.1 Cyanobacteriota bacterium | reverse complement strand
GGGTGCAGCGCAACATTCGCATCGGCCACCAGAAGACCGTCGACAACGTGCTGGCCTGGCTGAACGAGCAGGGCAACCTGGCGGACCGCAGCTTCTGCGATGCCGGCTGCGGCGTGGGCAGCCTGAGCCTGCCTTTGGCCCAGCTGGGCGCCGGCTCGATCGCCGCCAGCGACCTGTCCGAAGCGATGGTGACCGAGGCCGCCCGCCGCGCCGGTGAGGCCGGCATCCCCAGCGAGCGGCTCAGCTTCACGGCCTCGGACCTCGAGAGCCTGGAAGGCCGCTACGACACGGTGATCTGCCTGGATGTGTTCATCCACTACCCCCAGGCCGCCGCCGAAGAGATGGTGCGCCACCTGGCCGGCATGGCTGACAACCATCTGATCGTCAGCTTTGCCCCTTACACGCCGCTGCTGGCCGTGCTCAAGGGCATCGGCCAACTGTTTCCCGGGCCCAGCAAGACCACCCGCGCCTACACCCTGCGCGAAGCGGGCATCGTTGCCGCTGCCGCCACCTGCGGCTTCAAGCCGGTGCGCCGCAGTCTCAACAAGGCGCCCTTCTACTTTTCACGCCTGATCGCCTTCGAGCGGAGCTGATCACCGTTCAGCGACCGGCAAGCCCGCCCAAGGCTTTGGCGGCCAGTTGCAGCGTCACGCTGGCGGGTAACTGGCGTGCATCGACGCTGAAACCATTCAGCTGCACCATCAGCGAATCGGGGCCCTGCTGCTGCAGGCCGGCCAGGGTCCAGGTCTTGGTCAAGGGTTCGATCCGCAGCAGCTCACGCACCTTTTTGCTGTGGGCATACCCGACCGATGACGACACCCCAAAGAACGCAAACGCTTCGCTGATGGTGCAGCGCGGACGCTGGGGACGCTGGGTGCGCTCAAACAGAAAGTTGGCCAGCCCGATGGCATGCACCAGGCCGGCACACCATGAGGGTTCACGCCCTTTGAGCAGCGGCGAGGGTTGCAGGCTGGCCAGCTGTTGCACCGCCTTGTGCAGCAGCTGGCGGTAGTCGTCGTCAAGCTGCGCGTGGCAGAAGGCATCGAGCCGTTGCAGCAGGCTCTGGACCCGGTTGGCCAGAGCGTCCTCGAGCGCAGAGCCGTGGCGCTGCGGGCCGGCATAGGCGCTGATCGACACCGGGATCATGCCGTCCGCCCCGGGCACCTGGTAAAGCCGCGGCTGCTCGCGCATCAACCAGCGGGTCGGCCCGTCTCCCTCGCCATCGTCAATCCAGTGCACCAGCGACCAGACCACCGCCTGCAACTGCTGCAGCACGGCGGCGCTGGGCAGGGCAAAGGTGCGATCCGGCTCGACCAGCATGATCTGCGGGCAGGCCTGTTTGGAGTCCAAGGGCCAACCATGGCGGGTGATCTCGGCCTGCTGAACGGCCTCAAGATCGTCAAACGCCCGAAAGTTGATGGCGATGTGCCGCGGCCAGGGTGCATCGGCTGGGGCGCGCCGTTGTTGCACCAGATCGGCCAGCTGCTCGTAATCCCAGTACTCATCCGCGCTGCGAAACAACACAATCCCCGGCTCATCGCCATCGCCACCGATGGCAAAACCGACCCACTGCTTGATCTTGAGGGGAGAGCAGGTCACCCGGAATAGGTGTCCCTGCTGCGGGAACCGGTCCCAAGGGGCGCGCTGATGCAGGGCGGCAGCAGCCTCAAACAGGCTGCTGACCGCAGCGGGGGTGCAGTCGGCCGTCAGATAGGTGTCCCAGGGGGCTTGCTGCTGATCGTTGTCTTCAAACAGGGCAGCAACAGCTTGCGCATCGGCCCCCAGCAGCTCTTCGATGTCGTCGTGCTCCAGGGTTCGGCTCAGGGCCACCAGCGCCTCGTCGGCCAGTGGCGTGGGACCCTGCCGCACAGAGATCCCGGGCAACAGAGCCTGCATGGGCTCCAGCAACGCAGCATCGGCAACCACCACCCGAGACGGGCGGCCGCGCCTGCAGCCCGCTGCCGGTGCATGGATCGCCTGCTCGATCACCGCGGGCAGGGCTGCCAGCGCCCGCTCGGGCCGTTCGGGCTGCATCGCCCGCACCAGGCCGCTGGCCTCGACCACCAGCAGCACCGACGGCTGAAACCACTGGCCGTCGTCGTCCTGCACCCGCATCGCCAGCGGGCAAACAGCAACCTCCCACGGACCGCTGCCATTGGGGGCCGCCACCGAGGCACCAAACCCCTTGGACTGGGGCACGCTCTGCGAACGATGGGGGCGGCGCGCCATGGCCAGGCGAGTGGATCAGAGGCCGATGCTGCATCCATCGGACCGTTGCTGCAGCAGGGCTTCACACACTGCCGCCGCCGTCCATCCGTCCACGGCGATCTGCTTGTGGCGGCTGGTGTGGCCCCGCAGCAACTGCACCGCACTGGGCGGCAACCCCAGGCGTTTGGCCACAAAGTGCAGCAAGGCGGCGTTGGCGGCGCCATCCACCGGCGGCGCCTGCAGCTTGATCACGATGGCCGCCTCGCCAGTACCGGGGCTCTCGCGCAGGCCCACCACCTGATCGCGGCTGCCGCGGGGCTGCAGCCAGATCGCCACCGGTTCAGCAAGAAGGGTCAATGGCCTGACCCATCACGGCCGTTGGTGTCACAACGAATCCAGCTGCGCACCGAGCCAGCCAAAGGCCTCGATCAGCGATTGGCCTGGCGGTACAAGGTGATCCGCAGCGCTAGGGGATCCTTGCCGGGTTGATTGACGTCATAACTGGCCGTCCCGACCAGACCTGCAAACTGATCGCCGCCGCCGACCACCGTGAAGCTGTCCGATTCAGGCAGCACATCGAGCAGGCGCATCACCGCCTGACCCGTCTTCAGAGCTTGTGACTGCTCAGGCTTCAACAGGAACGACTGCAGGCCCCGCAGTTGCAGGTTGCCCTCAGCAAGCTTGAGGGTTCCCTGGAAATTGGTGAGGTAGCGCTTGGATCCATCGGGCTGCTCGGTGGGGCGCTGCACCACTTCTTCGACACCAGAGAGGACCGTGGTTTGATCAGCGGCGGCGCAGGACGGCTTGCGGGCCAGGGTCGCCGTGTAGACGATCGCGTCGCCAACACCGAGCACCCCGTCGTTGTCGTTGTCGCGCCAGGCCACCGGATTGAGTTTGCAGAACCAAAGCTCAAAACGCTTGTCGGGTGAAGCAGCGGTGCCCAGATCACGGGAAGCCTGGGGACCTCCCTGACACCCCTGCAGCACCAGAGCCAGAGCACCCAAGCCCAAAGCCAGCCAACGCATCGCCACGGAGTTCCATCACCTGAGCTAATGCTGACTGAACGGCTGCTGCGGTCCGTTAACGGGGTCTTAAAAGAGATGGCGACAAGCCTGCAGCGCAGGGGGTAACGGCGCTTCAAGCTCCAGCGACCCTGCCTGGAGCGTGCCGATCGTGAGGCGATGGGCGTGCAGCTGATAACCGCCGTCCCCGGGCAGGGCCTCGGCGCGGGCCACGCCACCCGGCCCATAGAGCGGATCACCCAACAGGGGCGCCCCGGCCGCGGCCGTGTGGATGCGGATCTGGTGGGGGCGCCCCGTCGCGATCGCGACCTGCACCAGCCAACCGTCGGCCCGCGGTTCGAGCAGGGTCAGCTGGCTGCGGGCCGGCAGGGCCGTGTCATCGCCAGATGCCGCCGTGCACCAGAGGCTGCCGAGGCGCCCGTGGGGCCGGCGGCCAATGGGGGTGTCCAGGGGCAGCGTCTGGCCAACCGCCAGCTGCCGCAAGGCTGAGCCTTGTTGGGGCGGGCTTAGCAGGGCGCGGTAGACCTTCTGCGGCCCCGCGCCCGAGCCGGTCGCCGCCGCCAATGCCGCGGTCGAGGCCGCCGTGCTGTCGCGCAACTGGGCGCTCAGCCAAGCGCGGACCTGGCGCGAGCGGGCGCACACCAGCAAACCCGAGGTGAACCGCCCCAGGCGATGCACCGGGCGGGCGCCGGGGGCCACCCGCGCCAGCTGGCCCAGCACCGTGTGCTTCAAAAAGCCCCCGGCCGGCAGCACCTGAAGCCCGCTGGGCTTGTTGAACACCACCAGGTCGCCGTCATCGAACAGGGGGCCTGGCAGCACCGGCACGGCAGCCTCCTGCCAGGGGGGGCGATGCCACACCAGCCGATCGCCGGCGACCAGCGGCCCATCGCCCCAGAGGCGTTGGCCGTTGCGCCAGATCTGCCCGGCGGCGA